>NZ_JBEXKC010000020.1:0-111112 GCF_040609475.1 Streptomyces sp. NPDC004667
GGCCTGCCCGGCCTCGCCCGCCCACTGGGCCCGGCCTGCCCGGCCCCGCCCGCCCGCTAGGACCGGCCCGCCCGGCTCCGCCCGCCAGGCCCGGCCCGCCTGACCCGCCAGGCCTGGCCCCGCCCTGCCTCGCCCTGCCCGGTCCAGCCTGGGCCCGCACGGTCCGGCCCCGGCCCCGGTCCATCGGTTCGCGCTCCGCCGTGGGCGGGGGCAGGCTGGGAGGATGCCCGAGCTGCCGGAGGTCGAGGCCCTGCGGGGCTTCCTCGACGAACGCCTCGCCGGGCGGGTGGTGCGACGCGTCCTCCCGCTCGCCGTCAGCGTGCTCAAGACCTACGATCCCCCGCCCGCCGCCCTCGAAGGCCGGCGGGCCGGACCCGTCGCCCGGTACGGCAAGTTCCTCGCCCTCGGCATCGGCGACCTCCACCTGGTCACCCACCTGGCCAGGGCCGGCTGGCTGCGCTGGCACGACGCCTTCCCGGCCCGGCCGCCCGGCCCCGGCAGGGGGCCGCTCGCGCTCCGCGTCGAACTGGACGACGGGGGCGGCTTCGACCTCACCGAGGCGGGCACCCAAAAGCGCCTCGCCGTGTACGTCGTGCACGACCCCCGGGAGGTCCCGGGCATCGCCCGGCTCGGCCCCGACCCGCTTGCCGAGGGCTTCGACCGGGACTCCTTCGCCGCGCTCCTGGCGGGGGAGCGCCGGCAGATCAAGGGCGTGCTGCGCGACCAGAGCGTCATCGCGGGCATCGGCAACGCCTACAGCGACGAGATCCTGCACGCCGCCCGCCTCTCCCCCTTCAAACTGGCCTCCTCCTTCGACGAGGACCAGGTCACCCACCTCTACCGCGCGGTCCGGGACACGCTCCGCGAGGCCGTCGAGCGGGCGCACGGCGTGGCCGCCGGGCAGCTCAAGGCCGAGAAGAAGAGCGGTCTGCGGGTCCACGGCCGGGCGGGGGAGCCGTGCCCGGTGTGCGGGGACACCGTCCGCTCGGTGTCCTTCGCCGACTCCTCGCTCCAGTACTGCCCCACCTGCCAGACGGGGGGCAAGCCGCTCGCCGACCGCAGGCTCTCGCGTCTCCTCAAATAGCCGGCCCGCTGCGTAGACTCCGGCACCATGGCTCAGGACCAGCAGCGGCCGCAGCCCCGGCGCGAGATCGTCACGGGTGTTCCCCGGGGCACGCGCCGCAGGCCTCCGGCGCACACCCCGGCGCGCTCGGAGATTTCCGAGCAGACCACCCTGGGCGCCACCTACGTAAGGGCCCTGATGCGCAGCCAGCTCCGCGCCGCGCTGGTGGCCCTGACCCTGCTGGCCCTGCTCCTCGGCCTGCTGCCGCTCGGCTTCCTGCTGCCCCGGACGGTCGCGGGCCCGGTGGTCTGGGTCGCGCTCGGCCTGGTGGCGTACCCGGTGATGTGGCTGATCGCCCGCTGGTACGTGGCCCGGGCGGAGCGCAACGAGGCCGCCTTCACCGGCCTGGTCACGGACCCGGCGGAACCCCCGCCCACGGCCGACCGGCGGAGCGCGCCCTAGGCACGGTTCCACCCGCCGCCGGCACCGGCACCGGTGTCCGGACGGGGCCGGTCTCGGGAGCGGCTCAGAACAGGTGCATCGCGAGGTGGCCCAGGGGCAGGCCCAGCTGCCAGGCCGGGGTCCAGACGCGGGCGTTCTCGTCCAGGCCCGCCGAGGTGTCGCCGTGGCCGAGGCGGCCCGGGTCGAGGTTCGTGGCGAACAGCTCGGTGCGGTCCAGCCAGCGCCACGCCGCCCGCGCCAGTTCCAGGTCGGGGTCGTCGCCGCGGCCGCGCTCCCGGGCCTCCTCGCCGAGCGCGAGGAACCGGGTGTGGACCCAGTCGCGCCACGGGTGCCCGTACGCCGTCAGCGAGAGCCACTCCTCCAGCTGCGAGACCACCCGGATCCCGGAGAGCTCACCGGCCGTGTCCGAGAGGTAGATCGTCAGCGCGAGCGTGTCCCGTCCGGCACGGAACTCCAGTGTGCTCACCGGGATCAGGCGTCCCGTGCGCAGCAGCTCGTCGGCGATGTACTCCGCGTAGAGCCATGCCATGGGCACTGCCAGTCCGCCGTCACTGGTGCCGTTCAAACCCTCGGGCTGCACCGTTCCACCTTCTCCCGCGCGTTGAGCGTCCCGTCGTCACCCCCGAGCCTTCACCGGCGGACTCGCGGAGCGGGGGATGTTTACTCAACTTGAACGGACTGGTGCCGATATCGGTGCGGTCCGTGTCCGGTTCGTGTGCCCGGCGGGCGTTCCCTGAGTGTTTCTCCAGCGGTCCCCGAGCGTTCCGGTGTCCCGGGCCCCGGGCTCAGGCGCCCAGTCCGTACCCCTGGAGCCCTTTGCGCAGGGCGCGCAGGGCGTAGTACGTACGGGATTTGACCGTTCCGGCCGGAATGCCGAGCTCTGCCGCCGCCTCCGCCACGGAGCGGTCCCGGAAGTAGACCTGCAGCAGCACGTCCCGGTGCTCCTGTCCCAGACTGCCGACCGCCCGCCGGACATCGATCGCGGTGACCGAGCCCGCCACCGCGTCCTCGGTCGAGGGCGCCTGATCGAGCCCGTCGGGGTCCACCTCCTGCGGCCGGGACAGCCGGGCCCGGCGCGCGTCGATCGCGAGCCGGCGCGCGACGGTGAACAGCCAGGGCCGCATGGACTCGTGTCCGGTGTGGAGCACTTCCGGGTGCTGCCAGACCCGTACGAGGGTCTCCTGGACGAGGTCCTCGGCGCGCTGCGCGTCCCCGGCCGTCAGGCCGAGCAGGAAACCGAACAGGGCCCTTCCGTGTTCGAGCTGGAGTTCGGCGAGCGCCTCGGGTTCCGTGCGCTGGAGTGTGGGGGTGGGCGGCACGAGTGGCTCCTTCCGGTCCGCTGGGTTGTCCTCACCCTGACCTGCGGGGAGCCGCCCGGGAACCGTCCGGTGCCGCCGTTGCGCCCAAGCACCCGGGTCGTCCGGTGGGCGGGCGTGGCGGGCGACGAACGGTCGAACGGCACGGCGAACGGCCCTGGGCCGTCGGGGTGGAAAAGCGGCGGCGGACGGCACCGGTCCTTGACTTGAGCAGCCTTCTCTTATGGATTTCGGATTATCCGACAGTCCTACAAATGAAGGCTGGGATAGATGACCAAACACACCCGGCAGGCCTTGGCCCTGCTGTCGGCCCTCCTCCTCTCCGCCGCTGCGGCCGGCTGCTCCACCGGCGGGGAACCCGCCCCCGCGCACCTCGGATCCCGGCCCGCCGGAGCCCCCAAGGGCAGTACCGGGCCCACCGCGCCCGGCGGCGCCAAGGGCTTCACCCTGGTCGCGAGCGGCGACGTGCTGCCGCACACCTCGATCATCCAGCGGGCGGCGGCCGACGCGGGCGGCGACGGGTACGACTTCCGGCCCATGTTCTCCGGCGTCAAGCCGGTGGTCTCGGCGGCCGATCTGGCCCTGTGCCACATGGAGACCACCTACGGCGAGGACGGCGGACCCTTCAGCGGCTACCCCGCCTTCGTCTCCCCGCCCGCGGTGGCCGACGCGCTCAAGGACGCGGGCTACGACGGCTGCTCCACCGCCTCTAACCACACCCTCGACGACGGCGCCGACGGGCTGAAGCGCACCCTGGACCGCTTCGACAAGGTCGGCCTCGGCCACGCGGGTTCCGCGCGCACGGCCGCGGAGGCGGCCCGGACCACCCTCTACACCGCGGGCTCGGCCAAGGTCGCGCACCTCGCGTACACGTACGACACCAACGGCTATCCGATGCCCGACGGGCAGCCGTGGGCGGTCAACCTGATGGAGCCCGACAAGATCATCGCCGATGCCCGGCTCGCCCGGAAGGCGGGCGCGGACGTGGTGCTGGTCAGCCTGCACTGGGGCACGGAATGGCAGACCGAACCGGACGAGACGCAGCTCGCGCTCGGCAAGACCCTGACCGCCTCGCGGACCGGCGGCCGCCCCGACGTGGACATGATCCTGGGTACGCACGCCCACATCCCGCAGGCCTACGAGAAGGTCGGCGGCACCTGGGTCGTCTACGGCATGGGCGACCAGGTCGCCGGGGAGATGTTCAACCACTCCGGTGCGCGCGACATGCGCGGCAACTACGGTTCCATCGGCCGTTTCACCTTCGCCCCGCCCGCCGCGCCCGGCGGGCGCTGGCAGGTCACCAAGGCCGAGTTCATCCCCCAGATGATGGACCTCTCCAGCGGGCGGATCGTCAACCTCCCGGCCGCCCTCGCCGAGGAACCCGGGCAGAGCGAGTACGAGACCGCGCAGGAGGCCGTCACCGAGGCCGTCCTGAGCCGGGGAGCGGCCAAGGACGGCCTCACGCGCGCCCGCTGACACGCCGGCCCGCGGCGGCCGTGCGTAGCGCACGGGCCGTGCGTAGCGCGCGTGCCGCTGGTGCCGTTCGTGCTGCCGGTGCTGCCGGTGCTGCCGGTGCTGCCGGTGCTGCCGGTGCTGCCGGTGCTGCCGGTGCTGCCGGTGCTGCCGGTGCCGCCCGTGCCGCCCGTGCTGGACGTACCCCGCGCGTCGCCCGCGCCCCTCGGACCACCGGGGCGCAGGTGCCTCACGGCACCACCGTCACCGGCCACCGTCCCGCCTTGACCAGCCGCACCGCCACCGATCCGACGATGCGGTGGCCGGCCCGTTCCGACGCGCCGACCACCACCGCGTCCGCCTTCAGTTCCTCCGCGGCGCCCACGAGCCCCTGGTACGGGTCGCCGCGGAAGGTGTGGAACTGCCAGCGGACCTCGAAGATCCCCTTGAGGCGCTCCGCCGAGGCGCGGACCTCCGCGATGATGCCCTCCGCGATCTCCCCGGTCGCCTCCCCCACCGGCGCCCCGAGCGAGGCTCCGGCGGCCATCACCGGCTGGACGTAGACCAGCGCCAGCAGCGCGTTCTGCCGCCGGGCCAGCCCCGCCGCGTAGGCCGCGGCCCGGAGCGAGGACTCCGATCCGTCGACCCCGGCCAGGATCACCTTCGGACCGTCCGTACCCCGCTCGAAACCCGTGTTCACATGCTCCGTCACCCTCCCGAGACTATGGGGTTCGGCGCGCGGACCGGCGCGCGCCTCCCTACAGTGCCAAGCATGAGTGCCACGCTGGAGGAGACGCGGGGGACCCGCAACCGCTTCCTGAACCGGGTCCCGGACGCCTTCGGGGCGTTCTTCGGAACCCTCGGGCTGCTCTGCGCGCTGCTGGCGCTCTCCCCGACGCTGCGCAGGCTGCTGCGGGCCGTGGTCGACTTCCTCGACGACTTCGTGGTGCCGGTCAGTGCGAACCTCGCGTACGCCGTCTTCCTCTTCCTCCTGGCCGCCGCCCTCGGCATGCGCAAGAAGATCGCCTGGTGGATCGTCGTCACCTATCTGGCGCTGCTGGTCCTCGTCGACGTACTGATCATCGCGGACGGGGAGCTGTGGATCGGCGGCCCCTCGATGGCCCTCGCGGTCGCGGCCTTCGTGATCCTGATCGCCTCCCGCAAGGAGTTCTACGCCGCCTCCCGCCCCGGAGCCGTCTGGCGGGCCCTGCTGGTGCTGGGCCTGGGGATGCTCGCCGCCGTACTCCTCGGCTGGGCCCTGGTCGCCCTCTTCCCCGGCACCCTGCCCAAGGGACAGTGGCTGGACTGGGCCGCCAAGCAGGTCTTCGGCGGCCTCTTCTCCGCCCGGCAGTTCGACGGGCACCCGCCCCGCCCGCTGTACTTCCTGCTCGGCCTCTTCGGCGCCCTCGCCCTGCTGAACGCCGCCGCCACCCTCTTCCGCTCCCAGCGGCTGACGGCCGCCCTGCACGGGGACGAGGAGCCGCGCATCCGCGCCCTGCTCGGCGCGTACGGGCGGGCCGACTCCCTCGGCTACTTCGCCACCCGGCGGGACAAGGCCGTCGTCTTCGCCCCGAACGGGAAGGCCGGCGTCACCTACCGCGTCGAGGCCGGTGTCTGCCTCGCCAGTGGCGACCCGGTCGGCGATCCCGCCGCCTGGACCCCCGCCATCGACGCCTGGCTGGGCGTGGCCCGCCGCTACGGCTGGCAGCCCGCCGTCATGGGCGCCTCCGAGGACGGCGCGACCGCGTACGCCCGCTCCGGGCTGAGCGCCCTCCAGCTCGGTGACGAGGCGATCCTGCACGTCGCCCACTTCGACCTCGACGGCCGGGACATGCGGGTCACCCGTCAGGCCGTCAACCGGGTCAGGCGCACCGGGGCCACCACCGTCATCCGCCGCCACTCCGCCCTCTCCGAGGACGAGATGCAGATGATCGTGGACAGTGCCGACAAATGGCGCGACACCGAGACCGAACGCGGCTTCTCCATGGCCCTGGACCGGCTCGGCGACCGGGAGGACGGGGACTGCCTGCTCGTGGAGGCCTTCGACGCCGAGGGGGAGCTGATCGCCCTGCTGTCCTTCGTCCCCTGGGGCAAGGACGGCATCTCCCTCGACCTGATGCGCCGCGACCGCACCGCCCCGAACGGGGTCATGGAGTTCATGGTCGCCGAGCTGTGCGCCGCCGCCCCGGGCCTGGGCGTGCGCCGGATCTCGCTCAACTTCGCCGTCTTCCGCTCCGCCTTCGAGGAGGGCGGCCGGATCGGCGCCGGCCCCGTCCTGAAGATGTGGCGCAAGCTGCTGCTCTTCTTCTCCCGCTGGTGGCAGCTGGAGGCCCTGTACCGCTCCAACGTGAAGTACGGGCCCGAGTGGTTCCCCCGCTTCCTCTGCTACCAGGACGCCGGCTCGCTCGCCCGCGTCAGCCTCGCCTCCGGCATCGCCGAGGGCTTCGTCTCCGTACCGAGCCTGCGCACCCTGTGGGGCAAGGGCCACCCCAAGGGCCTCATCGCCCCCGTCAACACCGCCGGGCTGCCCTCCATCGACTCCCTGGGCCTGGACCTGGTGGGGGAGGATGGGGCAGGGGCGCGCGAGGAGCGGCTGCCCGACCAGGTGCGCGTCCGGCACGCCAAGCTCGAACGGATCCGGGCCGCGGGCACCGACCCGTACCCGGTCGGCATCCGGCAGCGGACGCACACCGTCGCCGCGCTCAAGGCCGCCCACCCCGGCTACCCGCCCGGCAGCCGCACCGGTGAACAGGTGACCCTCGCCGGACGGGTGATGGTGGTGCGCGACCTCGGCGGGGTGGTCTTCGCCGTCCTGCGCGACTGGACCGGCGACACTCAGCTGATGTTCACCCGGGACGAGAGCGGGCCCGAGGTCCTGGAGTCCTTCACCTCCCAGGCCGACTTCGGCGACCACGTGGTCGCGAGCGGCGAGGTCGGCTCCAGCCGCGGCGGCGAACTGTCCGTGGTGGTCGGCTCCTGGCAGCTCACCGGCAAGTGCCTGCGCCCGCTCCCCGACAAGCGCAAGGGCCTGGCGGACCCGGAGGCCCGGGTCCGGCGGCGCTACCTCGACCTGGTCGCCAGCCCCGGCGCGCGGGACGTGGTGCGCGCCCGCTCCAGCGCCGTGCAGGCCCTGCGCCAGGGGCTGCTGGACCGGGGCTACCTGGAGGTCGAGACCCCGATGCTCCAGCAGATCCACGGCGGGGCCAACGCCCGGCCCTTCCGCACCCACATCAACGCCTACGACCTGGACCTGTACCTGCGCATCGCGCCCGAGCTGTACCTCAAGCGGCTGTGCGTGGGCGGCATGGAGAAGGTCTTCGAGATGGGCCGCACCTTCCGCAACGAGGGCGTCTCCTACAAGCACAACCCCGAGTTCACGATGCTGGAGGCCTACCAGGCCTTCGCCGACTACGACGTGATGCTCGACCTCACCCGCGAACTCATCCAGGGCGCCGCCACCGCCGCCTTCGGCTCGCCGATCGCCCACAAGGCCGACGCGGAGGGCAGGCTCGTCGTCCACGACATCTCCGGCACCTGGCCGGTCAAGACGATGTACGGGGCGATCGGCGAGGCCCTCGGGGAGGAGGTCGACGCGGACACCGAGGAGCAGGTCCTGCGCAGGCTGTGCGACCGCGCGGGCGTCCCGCACGGACCGGAGGACACCCGGGGCGACGTGGTCCTGGAGATGTACGAGCGGCTCGTGGAGGAGCGCACGAAACTCCCCACCTTCTACAAGGACTTCCCGACCGACGTCTCCCCGCTCACCCGCCAGCACCGCAAGGACCCGCGGCTGGCGGAACGCTGGGACCTGGTGGCCTTCGGCACCGAACTGGGCACCGCCTACTCGGAACTGACCGACCCCGTCGAGCAGCGACGCCGCCTGACGGCCCAGTCGCTGCTCGCGGCGGGAGGCGATCCGGAGGCGATGGAGCTCGACAACGACTTCCTCGACGCACTGGAGTACGCCATGCCGCCCACGGGCGGCCTGGGCATCGGGGTCGACCGGCTGGTCATGTTCCTCACGGGTCTGACGATCCGCGAGACGCTGCCGTTCCCCCTGGTGCGCCGGAGCTGACCGGCGGGGTGGCTGGTCCGAGCGGGTGAGGGGGGCGGGGCGCGTCCGCGCCTCTCGACTTCTTCGGCGATGTCGTTGATACGTAGTAATAATGAAAAACGACGAGCCGACAGTAGGGCGACGCGTGCTCCTGCGCTCCGCCGTCTTCCTCGGAGTCGCCGCCGCCTCCGCGATGCTCACGGGCGGCGAGACCGACACCCCGGCGCCGCGCACCCCCGCCGGACCCGCCCCCGCCGCCGGACCCGGCGCGGCGGGCGCCGCAGGCCCGCGCGGACTGGGCGCGGGCCTGCCCGAGAAGTCCTACCGCCTGCGGCCGATGACCGCCGAATCCCCCGTCCGGCCGCCCGCGGCGAAGCCGGCCGTCCGGACCCGGCCCATCCTGGAACTGCCCGAGCAGGAGCGGTCCGGCAGGGCGATGGTCCTCACCTTCGACGACGGCCCGGACCCCCGCTACACCCCGGCCATCCTCGACACCCTCTCCCGCCACGGGGTCCGCGCGATGTTCTTCGTGTGCGGGGAGATGGCCACCGACAACCGCGACCTGCTGCGCCGGATGGCCTCCGAGGGGCACGTCATCGGCAACCACACCTGGACGCACCCGCTGATCCCCTCGCTGGGCCGCGGCGCCCTGGAGTCGGAGATCGGGCGTACGAGCGAGGTGGTCCAGAGCTGCGTGGGGGAGGCGCCGGTGTGGTTCCGGGCGCCGTACGGGGCCTGGAACCGGGCCGCCTTCGAGATCGGCGCCGACCTGGGGATGGAGCCCATGGCCTGGACGGTCGACACCCTCGACTGGAAGGAACCCGGTACCGGTGCCATCGTCTCCCGCGCGCTGGACGGAGCCGCGCCCGGGGCGATCGTGCTGAACCACGACGCCGGCGGCAACCGCTCGCAGAGCGTCCAGGCCCTGGCGACGTACCTGCCCCAACTCCTGGCCCGGGGCTACCGCATGACCCTGCCGAACCTGCCGCCCCGCTGAACGGCCGCGTCGGCCCCACGTCCCCCGCCGCTCCGGTCCTCCGCCCCTTCCCCCGGTCCACCGGGCGGAGGGGGCGGAGGGGGCGGAGGAACGATTCCTCAGCGGGCCTCGACCATGCGGGCGAAGACGACCACGTTGCCGTCGTAGCCCTTGGCCTTCGAGTAGCCGCCACCACAGGTGATCACCCGGAGCTCCGGGTGCCCGGTGTCCCCGTACACACGGGCTCCGGGGAAGGCGTCCTTGGCGAACACCTCGACCCCGTACACCTCGAACACGGCCGTGCGGCCGTCGTAGCGCTCCACCTCGATGCGGTGCCCCGGCTTGAGCGAGCCCAGGCCGTAGAAGACCGCCGGGCCCTGCGCGTTGTCCACGTGGCCCACGATCACGGCGGAGCCCTGCTGGCCCGGCGAGATGCCGTTGAGGTACCAGCCCGCCAGGTTGCGGTCCTGCGGCGGCGGGGCGTCGATCCAGCCCTGCGCGTCCAGGCCGACCGTCATCACCGGCGCGTCCACGTTGATCGTCGGAATCCGGATGCGCTGCACAGACGAGTGCTCCAGCACCTCCATGTCCGACGGCGGTGCCGGCGGACGCGCCGGCAGCTGGTCGGCGTGCACGGCGACGGCCGCCGCCGCCGTCGGCTGCGGCGGTCCGTCCTCGACGTTCGCGCCGTTCCGCATCATGGCGAGGCCGCTGAGCATGACCAGCGCGAGTACGCCCCAGGGGGAGCGCCTTCTCGGTCTCTGCTCGCTCTCGTCCTCGGTCATGGCTCTCCCTTCCCGACGCGGGGGTCCCGACCCGCGTTCCAGTCCCTCCCCGGTACGCCCTTCTTCCCGCACGTTAAGGCCACGTCGGCGAGACGGCGATCGGGGAGGGGCGAACGGGTGGTGCGGCCGTAAGGGGTGCGCCCATCCAGGTAATCGTCACATAAATGCCTGACGGCTCGTGACCTGCGGATCCGTCAGATGATCGGACCGCGCTTCGGCGTGTCGCTCAACCGGGCGGCCCAAAGGCGGAAATGCGCTGGTTGCGTGCCGCCCCGAGGGTTCGTGATGGGAGGCGTTCTCGTCGATCTGCCCGGGCCACCGCTCCCGGGGCGCTTCCCGTTGGAGGTTCCACCATGCGTGCTTTCCGCGCTCTCACCGTGACCGCGGCCGCCTGCGCCGCGATCGGGCTCAGTGCCACGTTCGCCGCCGCGAACCCCCCGCAGGGAAGCGGGAACGGGCCCAGCAATGTGACGGTCAACCCGTACTCCGTACACCAGGGCGCCTCGATGCAGGTCAGTGCGGCCGGCTGTGGCCACGGCGGTACGGTCTGGTCGCACGGCAACTTTCCGCAGACCAACCTGTCGGCCGGCTCCATCGGCTTCGCCACCGTCCGGATCTTCAACCACGCCTCGCCCGGACACCACACCCTCTCGGTCAAGTGCCACGACAACAGCCTCGTCGCGACGCACCGCTTCACGATCCTGGAGGGCAACGGAGCCCAGGGCGGCATCGGCGGTTCCTTCGGCCCGTCCACCGCCGAGACGGCCATCGGAGCGGGCCTCGTCGGGGTCGCCGCGCTCGGCGCGGGCGTGCACGTGATCCGGCGCCGCCGCCCGGTCGGCTCGCGCGCCTGACGTCTCCCGCGCCCGACGTGCGCAGGGCCGGAAGTCCGCCGCGCCTCGGCGTCCGCCGGTCGACCGCCGGTCGCCCCGGGTCCCGCTCAGGACCCGAGGCGACCGGCGGTCGCCGGGGGTGCCGGGGCCTTCGGAGGGGTCAGTGGTGGCGCGCGGTGCCGCGTCGGCGCAGGGCGTACGCCACCCCGCCCGCGGCGGCGAGGAACAGCACGGCTCCCGCGCCGAGTTCCAGGGGATCCGTACCGGCCACGCTGCCGCCGAGCCCGCCGCGCACTCCGAGCGAGGCGGCAGTGGTGGTGGCACCGCGTGGGGCGGTGGCCTTCGTGGTGCGAGGGGCCGGGGGAGCGGTTGTGACGCGCGGGGCCGGGGCAGCAGTGGTGACGCGCGGTGCCGGAGGGGCAGTGGTGACGCGCGGGGCGATGGCGACCGCGGGCCGCGAGGGCGTGGGCGCCGGGGCGGTGGTGGTGCGCGTACTCGGGCTGGGCCGCGGGGCGCGGGTGGAGCTGGTGCTGGGCTTCGACGTGCCCCCGGCGATGACGAGGTCGGCGGAGCCGTTCTCCCCGTTGCAGGTGAAGGTGACGGAATAGAGGGCTCCGCGCCTGGCGTCACGGTCCACCGTGATCCGGGCGGTCTGCCCCCGCGCGATGCTCACGGTGTCGAAGACCCCGGAGGAGGCGGTGGCGTACGCGGCACCGCAGCCGCTGACGGAGAGCACCGCCTGCCCGCCGGGTGCGACCGTCGACGGGGTGATGGCGAAGCCGAAGGAGGTGACGGGCGCCGCCTCGGCCGCGAGGGCGGCGGGCGCGCCGGATGCGCAGAGCGCGAGTACGGCCCCTGCGGTGCCGGCGCTCAGCAGGGCGATGGCGGAGCTGCGTATCGCGCCCATGGCGGTCCTCCGGATTCCCCGAGGAGCAGTCGCGCAGCGTTTCCGCACGTGGGGGGTCGTGCACCTCGATGTCCGCCACGCTAGGTGCGGGCCCGGTGACCCGCGATCAGGAACGGGCGAATGGGGCACGGCCGTAGGCCGAACCGGGGACGGGAACCCCGCCCACGGTCCGGCCCGGCGCGGTCCGGCCCGGCGCGTGGCCGCGGTGGGCCCGCGCCGGGCCTGCCCGGTGGGCGTGACTAGTCCTTCAGCCCCAGGTGCGGGAACTGTGCGAAGAACGGTTCGGCGGTGGCGGCGATCCCCCGGCCGAAGGGGGCGTCGAAGTCCCAGATCAGGAAGAGCAGGAAGGCGATCAGCGCGCTGAACAGGCCCGCCAGCAGCAACTCGCGGAAGGAACGGCGGATCTGGAGGGTGAAGATCAGTCCGACCGTCACCAGGGCTCCGGCGATCAGTCCGAACCAGACCACCCCCGGCATGGTGGCCCCGGCGCTCTGGCCGCGTGCGTTGCGGGCGTCGTCGACCGCGCCCACCTGGTCCACCAGGGGCTGGTACGCCTGTCCCTCGTGGTCGGTCTGAGGTTCGTAGTCCGTCACGTCCCGGCGCACGCGTTCGAGCAGTTCGCCGCTCCGGTCGGTGAGGGTGCCCTGGTCGGCCATCCGCTGCCATTCCGTGTCGACCACGTAGGTCACGTACGCGTCGACGTCGGCGCGGATCTTCTTGCGCACGGGTTCCGGGTAGACCTGCGCGCGGACGCTGATCTCGTGCAGGGCCTGGGCCTCCTGGCGCACGTACTCCTGGGCGGCCCCGCGGCCCTCCCAGACGCCGGCGATCGCCAGGCCCAGGACGATCGCGTAGATCACCCCGATCATCATCGTCATGTACTCGATGACGTCCGGGGTCTCGTTGGGATCGTCGTCCTCGCCGATCCTGCGGTGTTGGAAGAAGACGATGGCCAGGACCACGGCGCAGGCCGCTGCCATCGCGAGGGACAGGACGAGCCATTCCGACAAGATGACTCCCATTCGGTGAATCGGCGGATCGCGCTGCGCGGTCGGTTCGTGCGCGGTCCGGAGGAGAGGGCCTAGCGCGGGCGCAGCGCGACGATCGCGAGCACGGCGGGGGCCGCGGTCATGAGGGTGAAGGTCACCGGCGAGATGTGGTGCTCGGCCGGCTTGCGGACGGTGGACTGGTACGCGGGGCGGGCCACGTGCTTCTTCGGCGCGGGCGTCGGCGTCGCGGCGGGCGTGGGTGTCGGCCGGGGGGCCGGCGGGGGCGGTGCGGGAGCCCGGTACACCCGGGGTGGCGGTGGTGGCGCGGGCGGCGCGGGCACCGGTACGGGGGCCGGCCGGGGCGGCGCGGGCGGTGGCGGGGTCGGCTTCGGTTTCGGCGGTGGCGGGGGAGGCGGCGTCGGGGTGGGCGTCGGGGTCGGCTTCGGCGGTGGCGGCGTGGGGGTGGGCGTCGGGGTGGGGGTGGGCGTCGGCTTCGGCGGGCAGGGCGGGGGAGGCGGCGGGCAGTGGTGCCCCCCGCCGTGTCCACCGCCGTGTCCGTCGTGGTGATGTCCGCCACCCCGGCCGGCGCCGTCCGCGCCGCCGCCGGCGGCCGCGAACGCCTCCAGGACGGTCCGGCCGTCGCCGGCGTCGATCGTCGCGTAAGCGCAGCTATCGGCCACGGCCGGTGAGGCGGAGAGTGCCGCCCACAGCAGGACCGGAACCGCCAGCAGGCGCCTGGCACAGGCTCTGTTCACCCGGGGAGCATGCGGCCGCGCGCGCCCGCGCGCGCGGGGCACGGAACCGGTTCGCCCGAACGGGCGGAGTTGACACCGTAGAGGTTTGAGCCAGCTCCGGAGCGCTCCGGAGCACCCTCCGGTCAAATCCCAAAAGGTATTTGTCGGTTTCTTCGCCACGGGTGTCCGGACCTGCACGTGCCTTTGGTGTGTGACCAAGAACGGACCGTCAATTTCCGCTTTTACTCGCTCCGTTGGCAAATGATCAGTACATTCGGCTCGGACAGGAGTCCGACCCCCGTCCCACCCCCCGGACGGACCGGCACGACGACGGCTTGGAGACCCCGATGGAACGCCCCGCCTGGGCCCCGCCAGGCATCGACATATCGGTGCCGAGCGTGTCCCGCATCTACGATTACTACCTGGGCGGCTCCCACAATTTCGAGGTCGACCGCCAGGCGGCCCGCCGGGCCATGGAATTCATGCCGGGGCTCCCCAAGATCATGCAGGCCAACCGGGCATTCATGCGCCGCGCCGTCCGCCACGCGGTCGCCGAGGGCGTCACGCAGTTCCTCGACATCGGCTCCGGCATCCCCACCTTCGGCAACGTCCACGAGGTCGCCCACGCCGCGAGCCCCGAGGCCCACGTGGTCTACGTCGATCACGACCCGGTGGCCGTGGCGCACAGCCAGGCCGTCCTCGCCGGTGACGAGCGCTCCGGCGTCGTCGCCGCCGACCTGCGCAAGCCGCAGGACATCCTGTCCGCTCCCGAAACCGCCCGGCTGCTGGACTTCGACCGGCCCGTCGCGCTGCTCCTGGTCGCCGTCCTGCACTTCCTGGAGGACACCGACGAGCCCTACGCCGCCGTCGCGCAGCTGCGCGAAGCGCTGGCCCCCGGCAGCCTGCTGATCCTCACCCACGCCTCCTACGAGGGCATTCCGCTCACCGAGGAGGTCGCGTCCGGCACGGTCGGCGTCTACCGCGACATCCGAAACCCGCTGGTCATGCGGACCCACGACGCCATCAGCGGCTTCTTCGACGGCTTCGAACTGCTGGAGCCGGGCCTGGTGTCGATGCCCGACTGGCGTCCGGACCGCACCGGTCCGCTCGCGGAGGGCGAGGCTCCCGAGGACCCGTACGCCTTCTCGGGCTACGGCGGCGTGGGACGCAAGGCGTGAGACTCCCCGCTCCGACCCCGCCACCCGCCACCCCGAGTCCGTCCCGCGGGGCGGACACCGGCCGGGCGACGCGCCCGCGGGACCCACAGGACCCGCCGGCACCCCTCGAAACGCCCGGCCCGCACTCGGGCCGGGCGCCGCTGCGCGAGCTGCGCAGCGGCCTCGAGGACCGGATCGCGCGTTTCGCGACGATCTGGGGACGGGCCATCTTCCCCGTCACGGCCACCTCGCTGACCCGGCCCGAGTTCGAACGGCACCTCGTCCCCCTCACCCGGACCCTCACCGAGGCCCTCCACGCCCGGCCCTTCGACGCCGGTGTCGCCCAGCGCGTCGGCGCCGAACTGGTCGCCGTGCACTGCACCGACCCCGAGGCGCTCGCCGGCACCCTGGGCGTGGTCGAGTCCTACCTGGTCCTCTACTGCGGGCCGGACGGCTCCGGGACCGAGGGGACCGAGGAGTACCGTTCCCGCTGCGCGCGGCTCCAGCACGGCATCGCGGCCGGTTTCGCCCGGGCCCTGCGCGAGCGGACCCTGCGGGAGCAGGAGGCCATCGCCCGCTCCGCCCTGACGGCGCGCATCGACGCGCAGCAGGCCCTGCACGCGAGCGAGGAGCGCTTCCGGGCGGTCTTCGAGGGCGCGGCCGTCGGGATCGGCATCGCCGACCTGCAGGGCAACGTGCTGGAGGTCAACGACACCCTGCTCCAGATGTTCGGCGGCCTCGAAGGCCACGTCCGGGGCCGCAACGTCAGCGAATGGGGACATCCCGACGACACCCCGCACGTCTGGCGGATGTACGGGGAGCTGGTGCGCGGGGAGCGCGAGCACTACCGGGTGGAGAAGCCCTACTACCGGCACGACGGGACCGTCCTGTGGACGAACCTGACGGTGTCGCTGCTGCGCGACTCCGACGGCGTCCCCCAGTACCAGCTGGCCCTGATGGAGGACACCACCGAACGCCGCCTGCTCAACCTGCGCCTGCGCTACGAGGCCACCCACGACGCGCTCACCGGGCTGCCCAACCGCACGCTGTTCTTCGAGCGGCTGGAGAAGGCCCTCGGCGGAGCGCCCACCAGCCGCTTCGGCCTGTGCTACCTCGACCTCGACGGGTTCAAGGCGGTCAACGACAGCCTCGGCCACTCGGCGGGCGACCGGCTGCTGGTGGAGGTGGCCGACCGGCTCCAGAGCTGCGCGACCGGACCGGGCGAGGTGGTCGCGCGCCTGGGCGGCGACGAGTTCGTCGCCCTGACCACCGGGCCCGCCGCCGACAGCGAGGAGAAGGTGACGGACCTGGCGGTGCGGATCCTCTCCGCGCTGTCCACCCCCATCCGGCTGGAGGGCCGGGAGCTCACGGTGCGCGGCAGCATCGGCATCGTGGAGGGCCGGGCGGGTGAACGCACCGCGGCGGAGGTGCTGCGCAGCGCCGACATCACCATGTACCGGGCCAAGGCGGCCGGGGGCAACCGCTTCGAGTTCGCCGATGCGGAGGCCGATGCCCGCGCCATCACCCGGCACGGACTGACCAACGCCCTCCCGGCCGCGCTGGAACGCGGTGAGTTCTTCATCGAGTACCAGCCGCTGGTGCACATGCACGACGGCAGCGTGCACGGCGCCGAGGCGCTGGTGCGCTGGTCGCACCCGCAGTACGGGGTCCTCGGCCCGGACCGCTTCATCCCGCTCGCGGAGCGGACCGGACTGATCGTGCCGCTCGGCCGCTGGGTGCTGGAGGAATCGGTCCGCCAGGCCCGCAACTGGCAGCGCCAGCACGGCGGGGCGACCCTGCGCGTCAACGTCAACCTCTCGCCGACCCAGCTCCACCACCCGGGCCTGGTCGCCGACACCGTGCGCGTGCTGGAGAGCTCGGGCCTGGCCCCGGGCTCCCTGTGCCTGGAGGTCACCGAATCGGCGCTGATCGGGGCCGACGACGAACTCCTGGAGCCGCTGCGCCGGCTGGCCGCCCTCGGCGTGGACATCGCCCTCGACGATTTCGGCACCGGCTACTCCAACCTGGCCAACCTCCGCCGCCTCCCGGTCAGCGTCCTGAAGCTGGACCGCTCCTTCACCCAGGGGATGCAGCAGCAGCCGGCCAACCCCGTCGACGTCAAGATCGTGGAGGGCATCGTCGCCCTGGCCCACAGCCTCGAACTCGCGGTGACGGTCGAGGGGGTGGAGACCGGCGCCCAGGCGGCTCAGCTCCGTGCCCTCGGCTGCGACACCGCCCAGGGCTGGTACTACGCCCGCCCCGGATCTCCGGACCGCATCCACGCCCTCTCCCTCTCGGACGCCGTGCCCACGCCTTCCTGACGCCCGCCCGCTCGGCCGCCCGGGAGCCGGTCCCCGAGCCGAAGCCCGGCGTTGTCGCGACGGCGGGGCCGGGGCAGTCGGGCCGGGCCGGGGGAGCCGGGCCGGGGCGGTCAGTCCAGGCCCGCCTCCGTTCCCCGGCCGGGTGTCCGGACGGCTGCCAGGACCCGCTCGTACCGCTGTGAGGTGTCGGCCAGCACCTCGGCGGCCACCGGCAAGCGCTCGGCCCCGTACCCGTCGAGCACCTCCTCGCCGGCCTGTCCGGCGAGGGCCGCGATCAGCGTCCGGCCGAGGGCGGCCGCGTCCTGGATGCCGGTGTTCATGCCCAGCCCGCCGGCTATGGGATGGACGTGCGCGGCGTCCCCGGCGAGGAAGGCCCGGCCCTCCCGCATCCGGGAGGCCATGCGGACGTTGACCCGCCAGGAGGAGAGCCAGGTGGCGTCCGCGAGCCGGATCCCCGGCATCCGGGCGTGCCGGTCGAAGAGCCGCTGGAAGCTCTCCAGCGACGCCGGAAGCACTCCGCCCCGCTCGTCCTGCTCGGGTGCGGCCTGCAACTGGAAGGTGTCCGTCCCCGGCATCGGGCAGAGCAGTATCCCGCCGCCCTCCGAAGTGAACCACTGGTGCCAGAAGTCCCGGCTGAGCCCGGGCGCCCGGACGTCCCCGACGACCATCGCGGGCTCCTCCTCCCCGCTGCCTTCGAAGGGAATGCCGAGGAGTTTGCGGGTGGTGCTGCGCCCGCCGTCGCACCCGGCGAGGTAGCGGGCCGCGACCGCGGTGCCGTCCGCCAGCTCCGCGCGGACCCCGGCCGCGTCCTGGGTGATCCCGGCGAGCCGGGAACCGTACTCGACCTGGACCCCCAGGCCGGCGAGCCGGCCGCGCAGTGCCTCTTCGACCTGCCACTGCCCTATCAGCAGGCCGCCGCCGGGCATGGGGGTGTCGTTGACGTGCGCTCCGTCGAAGTACTTGCGCAGGACCACCTCGCTGCTTCCGACGGCCGTCAGGGGCTCGGCGGCGCCCAGCCGCTGGAGGACGTCGAGGCTGCTCGGCCAGAGCCCCTTGCCGCGGGACTCGCGGTGCGGCGCGCCGCGCCCCTCGATGACGCGGACGGCGGCTCCGCTCCGGGCGAGTTCACAGGCCAGGGTCAGCCCCGTGGGGCCGGATCCCACGATCAGTACGTCGGTCATCGGATGTCCTCTCGTCGTCGATGACACAAGGAAAGCGCCCTCGGGAAGAAAAAGCAACCCGGTAATGAAAGTAACTCGGTCACGGTCCTGTGGTACGGTGGACGCATGGACAACACGACGGGTCTGCGCGAGAGCAAGAAGCTGCGTACGCGTCGCCTGCTGGCGGCCACGGCGCTGGAACTCTTCCTGGAACGGGGCTTCGACGCCGTGTCCGTGGCCGATGTCGCGGCTGCGGCCGAGGTGTCCAAACCCACCCTGTTCCGGTACTACCCGAGCAAGGAGGACCTGGTGCTCGACCGCTTCGCCGACCATCAGGACGAGGCGGCCCGCATCGTGCGCGACCGGGACACGGGCCTCACTCCGGTCGGGGCGTTGCGCGCGCACTTCCTGGCGGCCCTCGCCGAGCACGACCCGATCACCGGCCTCTGTGACCACCCCGACGTGCTGGCCTTCCAGGGGCTGCTCTACTCCACCACCAGCCTCGAAGCCCGGATCGCCCATTACACGGCCCGAGAGGTGGAGCTGCTCGCCGCCGCCCTGGAGGCGGAGTCGGTGCCGCCGCTCCCAGCCCGGCTCGCCGCCGCGCACCTGGTGGCGGTCCGTCACGAACTCGGCCGGGAGAACTGGCGCCGCCTCGCGGCCGGCGCCACCGTCGACGAAGTCCATCCGGTGGCCGTGGCCGAGGCGGACCAGGCCTTCGACATGCTGGCCGACGGCTTCGACCGGACACTGCTCCCACCCAGACGCCCGAGCTGACGGCGCCCCCGCGCGGAGGGAGCCCAGGCCGGGGAAGGTGCGGGACGTGTCCGGTGTCGGCCGTTCAGCCGACGAGCATGCGCTTCAGTTCGCGTGCCGCGCGCGGGGGTGCCACGTCGGTGCGGTGGGCCAGTGCGATCGTACGGCGCAGCGGCGAGCCCGCGAGCCGGGTGGCGCGCAGGCCCGGACCGGCGGTGTCGACGACCATGGCCGGGACCACGGCGATGCCCAGACCCGCCCGTACGAAGCCCAGTACCGCGTCCATCTCGCCGCCCTCCACCGTGAACACCGGCTCGAAGCCCGCCGCCCGGCAGGCCGCCACCGTCAGGTCCCGCAGGTCGTAGCCGTGGCGGAACATCACCATCGGCTCGTCGCGCAGGTCGGCGATGGCCGGTTCCCGCCCGCCCGCCGGCGGGGGGAGGTCGGCCGACGAGACCACCACCAGGTCCTCCGTCAGCAGCTCCACCGTCGTCAGCGCGGGTGCCGAGGGCGGCAGCGGCAGTGCGATCAGGGCGAGGTCCAGGACCCCCCGCGCCAGTTCCCGTACGAGGTCCAGCGAACCGCTCTCCTCGATCAGCAGCTCGATCCCCGGGTGCGCCGTGTGGAAGGCCCGCAGCACCGCCGGCAGCAGGCCCGTGCACACGCTCGGCGTCGCGCCCAGCCGCACCCGGCCGCGCCGCAGCTGCGCCAGCTCCTGCACCTCCAGCCGCGCCGTATCCGCGTCGGCCAGGATCCGCCGCGCCAGCGGCAGCAGCGCCTCGCCCGCGTCCGTGAGCGTGATGTTCCCCCGGGCGCGACTGAACAGTTCTGCGCCCAGCTCCCGTTCGAGCGCCTTGATCTGCTGCGACAGCGACGGCTGCGCCACGTGCTCACGCTCGGCGGCGCGGGTGAAGTGCCGGGTCTCGGCGACCGCCACGAAGTAGACGAGCTGCTGGAACTGCATGCCACCAGGTTAGCGCCCACGATAGGCATTGCCTATCGCGATCAGCTCCACCATGTCTTGGACCTTTCGGGACCTTGGTCCTTACGGTCGATGGCATGGCTCTGGCAACGCGGACGGATCGACGGCCGTCCACCACGCGCACCATCTGGGACTCCACCGTCGGCAAGAAGTCCGTGATGGCCGTATCCGGCCTGATCATGCTCGGATACCTCGTCGTGCACATGCTCGGCAACCTCAAGATCTTTTTCGGGGCGGACGAGTTCAACGGCTACGCCCACTGGCTGCGCACCCTCGGCTCCCCGTTCCTGCACCACGAGTGGGCCCTGTGGATCGTGCGCGTGGTACTGGTCGCCGCCGTCGTCGCCCATGCCGTGTGCGCTTACCAGCTCAGCCGGCGTGACATCAAGGCGCGCCCGGTGAAGTACGCCCACAAGCGCCGGCGATCGAGCTACGCCACCCGCACGATGCGCTGGGGCGGGATCATCCTCGCCCTCTTCATCGTCTGGCACCTCCTCGACCTCACCACCCTCACCGTCAACGAGCGAGCCTGGGCCGGCCACCCCTACGAGAACGTCCTCGCCACCTTCTCGACCTGGTACGGGAACACGATCTACATCGTGGCGATGGCGGCCCTCGGCCTCCACGTCCGCCACGGCTTCTGGAGCGCCGCCCAGACCCTCGGCGCGGGCAGCGCCCGGCGCGATCGGACGCTGAAGTTCCTGGCCGACGCCCTGGCCCTCGTCCTCTTCGCGGGCTTCGTGTCCGTCCCCGTCGCCGTCATGACCGGAATGGTGAGCTGACCGTGAACACCGACCACACCGATCACTTCGACCACGCGGCCCACACCGCCTACGCCGACTACACGACCGGCGACCCGATCGCCGACACCAGGGCCCCCGGGGGCCCGATCGCGGAGCGCTGGGACCGCCGCCGCTTCGAGGCCAAGCTCGTCAACCCCGCCAACCGTCGCAAGCACCGCGTCATCGTCGTCGGCACCGGCCTGGCGGGCGGCGCGGCCGGCGCCACCCTCGCCGAGCAGGGCTACCACGTCGTCCAGTTCTGCTTCTCGGACTCCCCGCGCCGCGCGCACTCCATCGCCGCGCAGGGCGGCATCAACGCCGCGAAGAACTACCGCAACGACGGGGACTCCGTCCACCGCCTCTTCTACGACACCGTCAAGGGCGGGGACTTCCGCGCCCGCGAGTCCAACGTCCACCGCCTCGCCCAGATCTCCGTCGAGATCATCGACCAGTGCGTGGCCCAGGGAGTTCCCTTCGCCCGCGAGTACGGCGGTCTCCTCGACACCCGCTCCTTCGGCGGCGTCCAGGTCTCGCGCACCTTCTACGCCCGCGGCCAGACCGGTCAGCAACTGCTGCTCGGCGCCTACCAGGCGCTGTCACGGCAGATCGCCGCCGGGAACGTCGAGATGCACGCCCGCACCGAGATGCTCGACCTGATCACCGTCGACGGAGTCGCCCGCGGCATCGTCGTCCGCGACCTGGTCACCGGAAGGATCTCCACCCACTACGCCGACGCCGTCGTGCTGGCCAGCGGCGGGTACGGCAACGTCTTCTACCTCTCCACCAACGCCATGAACTCCAACGCGACCGCCGTCTGGCGGGCGCACCGGCGCGGTGCGTACTTCGCCAACCCGTGCTTCACCCAGATCCACCCCACCTGCATCCCGCGCACCGGCGACCACCAGTCCAAGCTCACCCTGATGAGCGAGTCCCTGCGCAACGACGGCCGCATCTGGGTCCCCAAGGCCAAGGGCGACACCCGCCCCGCCGCCGCGATCCCCGAAGCGGAGCGCGACTACTACCTGGAGCGGATCTACCCCTCCTTCGGCAACCTCGTGCCCCGCGACATCGCCTCCCGCGCCGCGAAGAACGTCTGCGACGAGGGCCGCGGCGTCGGCCCCGGCGGGCAGGGCGTCTACCTCGACTTCGCCGACGCCATCCGCCGCATGGGCCGCGACAAGGTCGCCGAGAAGTACGGCAACCTCTTCGACATGTACGAGCGGATCACCGCCGAGAACCCGTACGAGGTCCCGATGCGGATCTACCCCGCCGTGCACTACACGATGGGCGGCCTGTGGGTCGACTACGACCTCCAGACCACGGTCCCCGGCCTGTTCGCGATCGGCGAGGCCAACTTCTCCGACCACGGGGCCAACCGCCTCGGCGCCTCCGCCCTCATGCAGGGCCTCGGCGACGGCTACTTCGTGCTCCCCTCGACCATCAACGACTACCTCGCCCGCCACCCGCACCACGAGGAGGTCGACGACAGCCACCCCGAGGCCGCGGCCGCCGTCCGCGAGACCCGCGACTGCCTCGCCAAGCTGCTCGCCGTCGACGGGGACCGCACGCCCGACTCCTTCCACCGCGAGATCGGCGAACTCATGTGGGAGTACTGCGGGATGGCCCGCACCGAGGAGGGCCTGCGCAAGGCACTGGCCCGGATCCCGGAGATCCGCGAGGAGTTCTGGCGGCGCATCAAGGTCCCCGGCAGCGGCGAGGAGTTCAACCAGTCGCTGGAGAAGGCCAACCGCATCGTCGACTACCTCGAACTCGCCGAGCTGATGTGCCTCGATGCCCTCCACCGCGCCGAGTCCTGCGGCGGCCACTTCCGCGAGGAGTCCCAGACCCCGGACGGCGAAGCGGCCCGCCGCGACGAGGATTTCGGCTACGCCGCCGCCTGGGAGTACCGCGGCACCGCGACCGCACCCGTCCTGCACAAGGAAGACCTCGTCTTCGAGTACGTCCACCCCACCCAGCGGAGCTACGCATGAAGCTCACCCTGCGCGTCTGGCGCCAGCGCAACACCGACGCCCCCGGCGCCATGGCCTCCTACGAGGTCGACGGCATTTCGAAGGACATGTCCTTCCTGGAGATGCTCGACACCCTCAACGAGGACCTCATCCTGCGCGGCGAGGACCCGGTGGCCTTCGACCACGACTGCCGCGAGGGCATCTGCGGCGCGTGCAGCCTCGTCATCAACGGCGACGCCCACGGACCCGAGCGCACCACCACCTGCCAGCTGCACATGCGTTCCTTCGCCGACGGGGACACCATCGACGTCGAACCGTGGCGGGCCTCGGCCTTCCCCGTGGTCAAGGACCTCGTCGTGGACCGCAGCGCCTTCGACCGGATCATCCAGGCCGGCGGCTACATCACGGCGCCGACCGGATCCGCCCCCGAGGCGCACGCCACCGCCGTGCCCAAGCCCGACGCCGACTCCGCCTTCGAGCACGCCGAGTGCATCGGCTGCGGGGCCTGCGTGGCGGCCTGCCCCAACGGCTCCGCGATGCTCTTCACCTCCGCCAAGATCAACCACCTCAACGTGCTCCCGCAGGGTTCCCCCGAGCGTGAGACGCGGGTGCTGGACATGGTGGCCCGGATGGACGACGAGGGCTTCGGCGGTTGCACCCTGACCGGCGAATGCGCCACGGCCTGCCCCAAGGGCATCCCGCTGCCGTCGATCGCCGCGATGAACAAGGAATGGCTCCGCGCGGTCCGCAAGGGCTGAGGCCCCCGGCGCCGCTCCGCCACCGGTGGCCCGTACGAGCGCCCTGTCGGGCGGTGGGCCGATCGGCTGATCCGATCGGCCGACCGGGCGCTCGTACGGGCCCCGCGCCGTGCCGCGCCCCGGCCGCGCCCGGGGCGTGCGGTTCAGTGGACCCCATGCCACAAGCCCCCGCCGGGTCCGGACCGCGCCGACGCAGCGTGCTGGCCGCCGCGGCACTCGCCCCCCTGGCGGCGGCCGGATGCGCCGCCGAGGACACCCCGCGCAGCGGGGCGCCCGGCCCCCAGCCGCCCCCCAAGGACGCCCTCGTCATGGTGATGCGGCACGCGGAGAAGCCCTACGCCGGGGACACCGGCGAGGACGACGACGGCGTCGAGCACCCCGGCCACCTCGCCGGCCGGGGCGTGCGCCGCGCCGAAGAGCTGCACCTGCTGTTCGCGCCGAGCGCCGGCGCCCGCCTGCCCCGGCCCGCCGTGCTGTTCGCGACCGGCGGGCCGGCGAACGCCCCCGCCCGGAGCAGACAGACCCTGGAGCCCCTGGCCACCGCCCTGCGGATGCCCGTACGAGGTGAATTCGCCCTCGGCGCCGAAGCGGACCTGGCCCGCGAGGTCCTGGCCGCCCGGATGCCCGTCCTCGTCTGCTGGGAGCACACCGGCATCCCCCGGCTGCTCCAGGCCCTCGGAGCGGACCGGGTCCGCGGCCTCCCCGCGGCCTGGCCCGACCGCTACGACCTCGTCTGGATCCTCACCCGCACCCGGGGCCAGTGGGCCTTCCGCGAACTCCCGCAGCACCTGCTGCCGGGAGACGCGTAGACACCCGGCCTACGCCGGTCCCAGCGCGCGGGCCAGGTAGCCGGCCGTACGGCCCTCGCCGCGGGCGGCGACCTCCGCGGGCGGGCCGCAGGCCGTGACCCGGCCGCCCTCCGCACCACCGCCCGGACCCAGGTCGACGACCCAGTCCGCGCCCGCCACCACCTCCATGTCGTGCTCCACGACCACCACCGAGTGCCCCGCGTCCACCAGCCCGTGCAACTGCCCCAGCAGCACCCGCACATCGGCCGGGTGCAGACCCGTCGTCGGCTCGTCCAGCAGGTACAGGGTGTGGTCGCGGCGCAGCCGCTGCAGCTCCGTCGCCAGCTTGATCCGCTGCGCCTCCCCGCCCGAGAGCTCCGTCGCCGGCTGCCCCAGCCGCAGGTAGCCCAGGCCGATGTCCGCCAGCGCCCGCAGGCTGCGCGCCGCCGCCGGGACGTCCGCGAAGAAGACGGCCGCCGCCTCCACGGTCAGCCCCAGGACCTGCGCGATGTCCAGCCCGGCGTACCGGACCTCCAGCGTCTCGGCGTTGTACCGGGCGCCCGCACAGACCGGGCAGGGGGCGTACGTACTGGGCAGGAAGAGCAGCTCGACGGAGACGAAGCCCTCGCCCTGGCAGGTCTCGCAGCGTCCGCCCGGCACGTTGAAGGAGAACCGGCCCGCCTTCCAGCCGCGCGCCTTCGACTCCGGCAGCGCGGTGAACAGCCTGCGCACCACGTCGAACAGTCCCGTGTACGTGGCCAGGTTCGAGCGGGGCGTCCGTCCGATCGGCTTCTGGTCCACCTCCACCAGCCGCCGCACCGGGAAGTCGGCCTCCGCCAGCCGCCCGTCGACCTCCCGCGCGAGCACCTGACCCACCAGCGTGGACTTGCCCGAACCGGACACCCCGGTCACCGCCGTGAACACCCCGAGCGGGAAGTCCACCGTCAGATCGCGCAGGTTGTGCCGGTCGGCACCGGTGACCCGGACCGTCCCGGTGGCCGTACGCACCTGCCGGGCGTCCGCCGCCGGCCCCGGACGCGGGAAGAGGTGACGGGCCGTCGCCGACTCCGCCACCTCCGCGAGCCCCTCCGGCGGCCCGCTGTACAGCACCCGGCCCCCGTGCTCCCCGGCCAGCGGTCCGACGTCCACCAGCCAGTCCGCGTGCCGCACCACGTCCAGGTGGTGCTCCACCACGAAGACGGTGTTCCCGGCCGACTTGAGCCGGTCCAGTACGCCGAGCAGCGCCTCGGTGTCGGCCGGGTGCAGCCCCGCCGACGGCTCGTCGAGGACGTACACCACCCCGAACAGCCCCGACCGCAGCTGCGTGGCCAGCCGCAGCCGCTGGAGCTCGCCCGCGGACAGGGTCGGCGCGGTCCGGTCCAGGCTCAGGTAGCCGAGCCCGAGTTCCACGACGGGCGCGATCCGCCCGCGCAGGTCCTCGGCCAGCACCCGGGCCGCCTCGTCCCCGGTCCGCGAGGACGCCAGCACGCCGTCCAGCTCGCTCAGCGCGAGCCCCGCGAGCTCCGCGATCGTGCGGCCCCCGAAGGTCACCGCCAAGGCCTCCGGCCGCAGCCTGCGCCCCTCGCACACCGGGCACGGCGCGTCGGTGAGGAACTTCTCGGCCCGCGCCCGCAAGGTCGCGCTCTTGGTGTCCGAGAAGGTTCGCATCACATAGCGGTGGGCGCTCATGTAAGTGCCCTGGTAGGGGCGTTGGATCCGGTCGGCGTCCCGCACCGGGTGCACGGTGACCACCGGCTGCTCCTCGGTGAACAGGATCCACTCGCGTTCCGCCGCCGGCAGCTCCCGCCACGGCCGGTCCACGTCGTGGCCGAGCACCTCCAGGATGTCGCGCAGGTTCTTGCCCTGCCAGGCGCCCGGCCAGGCGGCGACGGCTCCCTGACGGATCGACAACGTCCGGTCGGGTACGAGCAGTTCCTCGCTGGTGCGGTGGATCCGCCCGAGCCCGTGGCAGGAAGGACAGGCACCGGAGGCGGTGTTGGGGGAGAAGGCGTCGGAATCCAGGCGCGGCGCTCCCGGAGGGTACGTACCGGCCCGGGAGTACAGCATCCGCAGGGAGTTGGAGAGCAGGGTCACCGTGCCCACCGAGGAGCGCGAGCCGGGGGAGGAGCGGCGCTGCTCCAGGGAGACGGCGGGCGGCAGCCCCGTCACCGCGTCCACCTTCGGGGCGCCGATCTGGTGGATGAGGCGCCGGGCGTAGGGCGCCACGGACTCGAAGTACCGGCGCTGCGCCTCGGCGTAGAGGGTGCCGAAGGCGAGGGAGCTCTTCCCGGAGCCGGAGACCCCGGTGAAGACGGTCAGGGTGTCGCGGGGGATGTCCACGTCGACCCCGCGCAGGTTGTGCTCCCGGGCACCGCGCACCCGTACGCAGGGGTCGACGGCATCGCGGCCGGGACCGGGACCGAGACCGGGGGCGGCGGGACCGGGGGCATCGGGGGAGTGGCGCATTCGCCCCAGTTTAGGGCCCCCTGCGACAGCCCTGTGACAGCCCTACGACAGCCCGGCGATCCGGGCCAGCCTGGTGAAGCAGTCCAGCAGGGCCGTCCGGTCGTACGTGGAGGTGGTCACGAGCAGCTCGTCCGCCCCGGTGCTCTCCGCGATCCGCGCGAGTTCCGCCGCGACCTGCTCCTCGGTGCCCGCGACGTGCCCGGCGAGGGCGCCCTCGTACAGCTCCCGCTCCTTGGGGGTCATCTCCAGCGCCTCGATCGCGGCGGCCGGGCGCAGGGGCGGGAAGGCACCCCGGGTGCGGGAGCGGGCCAGCGACCAGGCCTCCGGGACCAGGATCCGCCGTGCCTCCTCCTCGGTGGCGGCGACCGCGACGGTCCCCGACACCACGACGTAGGGCGTGGAGCGCCGGGTGGAGGGCCGGAACTCCGCGCGGTAGCGCTCCACCGCCTCCTTGAGCCGGTCGCGGGCCCGCAGGTCGCCCACCACCAGCGGCAGCCCGGCGCGGGCCGCGATCCCCGCGCCCTCGCCGGTGGCCAGTACGTACGCCGGTACCCGCAGCCCCTCGGCGGGGCGGGCGTGCACCTCGGGGTGGGCCCGCTGGGTGCCGTCCATCCAGCCGAGCAGCTCGGTCAGCTGCTCCTCGAAGCGGTCGGCGTCCCCGGTGTCCCGTCCCAGGGCCCGGCGGATGCCGCCCGTGAAGCCGACCGAACGGCCCAGGCCCATGTCGATCCGGCCGGGGAACAGCGCCTCCAGGACCCCGAACTGTTCGGCGACCACCAGGGGCTGGTGGTTGGGCAGCATGACCCCGCCGGTGCCGACCCGGATCCGGCGGGTCGCGGCGGCCACGGCGGCGGCCAGGACGGTGGGGGCGGAGCCCGCGACGCCGGGCACGCTGTGGTGCTCGGACACCCAGAAGCGGTGGTAGCCGAGTTCCTCCGCCGCGCGGGCCAGTTCCACGGTGTCGCGCAGTGCCTCGGGTGCGGGGTGCCCCTCGCGGGTGCGGGAGCGGTCCAGGATCGAGATTCTTGTGATCACACCGGTCTCAACGCGTGGCGCCAGCGGGGATTCCCGGCGCGGGCCGGCGGGCATCCCGCACGGGCCCTGTCCCGCCCTGCCCTGCCCTGCCCCGTCCGCCGGCCACCCGCCCGCCCGGTCCGGTGTCGGTGGCGGCGCCTACCCTGCCGTCATGACAGAGACCGCATCCCGCCGCCCGCTGGCCGTGTTCGACATCGACAACACCCTGGCCGACACCGGCCACCGCCAGCACTTCCTGGAGGGCCGGCCCCGTGACTGGGAGGGCTTCTTCGGAGCGGCTCCGGCCGATCCCCCGCTGGCGCGCGGCATCGCGCTCGCCGTGGAGAGCGCGGCCGACTGCGAGGTCGCGTACCTGACCGGCCGCCCCGAGCGGTGCCGGGCGGACACCGAGGACTGGCTGGTCCGGCACGGCCTGCCCGAGGGCCGGATGTGGATGCGCGGAAACCAGGACCGGCGGCCGGCTCGGCTGACCAAGCTGGAGGTGCTCAAGCGGCTCGCCCGGGGCCGTGAGGTGCGGGTGCTCGTCGACGACGACGAACTCGTCTGCCAGGCCGCCCGTGCGGCCGGTTTCCGGGTGGTCCTCGCGGACTGGGCGGCGCAGGCGCCGGAGCTCAAGGATGCCCAGGAGGGCGAGGGCCGCACCTGAGCGGGGACGCCCGCCGCGGCGGCCGCCCCGGGCCCGGCCCGCGCCCGCCCGGGGCCGCCGCGCCTGCTTCGTCCGGGCCCGGCCCGCGAAGCCCGGGCACGCCGCGCCTGCTCCACCCGTGCCCGCCGCGCCCGCTTCGTCCGTGCCGATGTCGCCCAAGCCCGCCGCGCCCGCCTCGTCCGTGCCCGCCTCGCCCGCGCGGTCGGTGGAGTCGGTCCGTGCTCCCGGGCCCGTCAGTCCTCGCCGTCGAGGCGGAAGCCCACCTTCAGCCCTACCTGGTAGTGCGCGATCTGCCCGTTCTCGATGTGCCCGCGCATCTGCGTGACCTCGAACCAGTCCAGGTTCCGGAGGGTCTGGCCCGCGCGGGCCAGACCGTTCCGGATGGCCTGATCGATGCCCTCGTGGGAGGTGCCGACGATCTCGGTCACCCGGTAGGTGTGGTTGGACATGGGGGTCTCCCGCCAGTCGTCGCTGTTGCCTTGTTCCACGGTGCCCCAGTAAGGCCGGGTCCGCGAACTTTGCGTGAACAGTCCCGGGTGAAAGGGGGTTGACCCACCCATTGGTCTATGCCAATTTCAAGCCATCTGAGATCCATCCCCAGAAGGTGACCCCCGTGACCCTCGTGAAGATGCGCTTCCTCGCCGTGTGCACGGCCCTCGCGGCGGCTGCCGCACTGACCGGCTGCGGCGGCCAGTCGGCCGGCTCGGGCGGCGGCTCCGAGAAGGTGACCCTCTGGCTGATGAAGGGCAGTGCCTCCGATGACTTCATCGCCAAGTTCACCGCCGACTTCGAGAAGCAGCACCCCGGCATCGACCTCGACGTGAAGATCCAGGAGTGGAAGGGCATCGGCGGCAAGGTCAACGCCGTCCTCGCGGGCAAGGGCGGGGAGAGCGCCGACGTCATCGAGGTCGGCAACACCCAGGTCGCCCAGTACGTGGAGACCGGCGGCCTCTCCGAGCTCACCCTGGAGGGCCTGCGCGAATGGGGCAGCAAGGACTGGCTCAGGGGCCTCTCCGACCCCGGAAGCGTCAACGGGGCCCAGTACGGAGTCCCGTGGTACGCCGCCAACCGGGTGGTCATCTACAACAAGGACCTGTTCGCGGGCGCCGGGATCAAGACCCCGCCCAAGACCCGCCAGGAGTGGATCGCCGACACCCAGAAGCTCGACAAGGGCGACCAGCAGGGCATCTACCTGCCCGGCCAGAACTGGTACGTCCTCGCCGGGTTCATCTGGGACGAGGGCGGCGACCTCGCCGTGGAGACCAGCGGCCAGTGGGTCGGCACCCTCGACGACGCGAAGGCCCTCGCCGGAATGGACTTCTACAAGCAGCTCCAGGGCCTCGGCCACGGCCCCAAGGGCGCCGACGAGGAGACGCCCCCGCAGTCCGAGGTCTTCGCCCGCGGCCAGGTTGCCCAGATCATCGCCCCGCCCGGGCAGGCCGCCCAGATCGAGGCCGCCAACCCCGCCCTCAAGGGCAAGCTCGGCTTCTTCCCCATACCCGGCAAGACGCCCGAGAAGCCCGGGGCCGTCTTCACCGGCGGCTCCGACCTGATCATCCCGGAGAAGACGCGGCAGCGCGCCCACGCCGTCGACCTGATCACGGCGCTCGTCAGCGAGAAGTGGCAGACCGAACTCGCCCGCACGATGAGCTACGTCCCCAACAAGACCACCCTCGCGCACGTCGTCGCCGGCAACGACGGCGCCGCCGCCATGGCCGCCGGCGCCGCCCAGGGCCGGGCCACCCCCAAGTCCGCGCGCTGGGCCGAGGTGGAGGCCAAGAACCCCGTCAAGGCGTACATGACGGCCGTCCTGAACGGCCAGGACGCCGCGGCGGCGGCGAAGACGGCCTCGGACACCGTCAGCAGGGTCCTCAGCTCCGACCGCTGACACCCGTACGCCGGAACCCCGGTCCGCTGAGTTCAGCGTCCGCACATCCAAGTGCCGCTGAGCGGTCATGTCGAATCCAGTCGGTCACGGAAGAAGTAAAGGAGCCGGGCCCGCCCACCTGCGGCCCGGCTCCACGTGCCCGGATCAGGAGCAGCCATGACCATCGCACCCCTGTCCCCGTCCCCCCTCGCACCCCTGTCCCCCCTCGTACCGCCCGCACCGTCCCCCCTCGCCCCGCCCGCCCCGGCCACCCCCCGGTACGCGGTCCGCCTCGCCCGTGACGAGGACGAGGTGCGCGCCGCCCAGCGCCTGCGCCACCAGGTCTTCGCCGGCGAGCTCGGCGCCCGTCTCGACGGCCCCGAGCCGGGCCTGGACAGCGACTCCTTCGACGCCTTCTGCGACCACCTCCTCGTCCTCGACGAGGAGAGCGGGCAGGTCGTCGGCACCTACCGGCTGCTCCCGCCCGAACGCGCCGCCGTCGCCGGCCGCCTCTACTCCGAGGGCGAGTTCGACCTCTCCGCCCTCGCCCCGATCCGCCCCGACCTGGTCGAGGTCGGCCGCTCCTGCGTCCACCCCGACCACCGCAACGGCGCCGTCATCGCCCTGATCTGGGCCGGGCTCGCCCGCTACATGGAGCGCTCCGGCCACAACTGGCTGGCCGGCTGCTGCTCCATCCCGCTGGCCGACGGCGGGGTGCTGGCCGCCGCCACCCGCGAGACCGTCCTGGCCCGCAACCTCGCCCCGCAGGAGTACCGGGTCACCCCCCACCTCCCCTGGAGCCCCGAGGGCGTCACCGTCCCCGGACGCATGGAGCTCCCGCCGCTGCTGCGCGGCTACCTCAGGCTGGGCGCCTGGGTCTGCGGCGAGCCCGCCCTCGACGCCGGATTCGGCTGCGCCGACCTGTACGTACTGCTCTCCCTGCGCCGGACCAACCCGCGCTACCTGAACCACTTCCTCTCGCTCGCCCCGGGCGCATGAGCGTCTGGCTGCCCACGGCGCCCTGTACCCCGCAGGCCTGCGCGGACCACCAGGGACGGGCCGCGGGGATCCCGAGGGCGGTGCTCCGGCTCGTCACCGCCCTCGCCCTGTTCCTGCTGGCCGTCCCGGCCGCGGCGCCGGTGCGGATGCTCCCCGTCCGCCCCCGCCGCGCCCTGATCAGGGCCTGGTCGGCCGCGCTCCTGCGGGCCCTGGGGATACGGATCACCGTGCACGGCGCCCCCGGCGGGGACGGGGGCCGCCTGATCGTCGCCAACCACATCTCCTGGCTGGACATCCCGCTGGTCACGGCCGTCCTGCCGTCCCGGATGCTGGCCAAGAGCGAGATCGGGGCCTGGCCGGTGCTCGGCGCCCTCGCCGCCCGGGCGGGGACCCTGTTCATCGAACGCGACCGGATCCGGGCCCTGCCCGAAACCGTCGCGACCGTCACCCGGGCGCTGCTGGCCGGGGACCGGGTCACCGTCTTCCCCGAGGGGTCCACCTGGTGCGGGCGCGCCCAGGGGCCCTTCCGGCGGGCCGCCTTCCAGGCGGCGCTCGACGCGCGGGTTCCCGTACAGCCGGTGCGGCTGCGCTACCGGCTGGCGGACGGGGAGGTGGCCGGGGCGCCCGCCTTCGTCGGGGACGACCCGCTGACCGCCTCCCTGTGGCGGATCGTCCGGGCCCGCGGGGTGCGCGCCGAGGTGTGGCTGCTCCCGCGGATCCCGCCGGACCGTCACCCGGACCGGCGGGAACTCGCGGGGGCGGCCCGGCTGGCCGTACTCGAAGAAGCCGAGCCGGACCGCGGCCGCGAGCGGGAAGGCGACCGGAAAGACGACCCGGCGCGGGAGCCCTCGTCGTGGGGCGGGCGGGACCTGCTGGCGGGCGTACCCGCACAGCAGCGCCCCTCACCCGTGCCGCATCAGCCCGCCGAGCCGGCTACACCTCCGTCCGCCACGGACAGGGACAGCGCGAACCGTCCCGCCGAGTCCGTCCACCAGTGGGTCAACTCCAGCCCGGCCTCGGCCAGTTCCTTGCGCACCCCCTCCTGACGGAACTTCGCGGAGATCTCCGTCAGGATCTCCTCACCCGCCTCGAACGGCACCACCAGGTCCAGTGCCCGGACCTTCACCGTCACCGCCTCCCGGGCCCTCAGCCGCATCTCGATCCACTCGTGCTCCCGGTTCCACACCGCCACGTGCGCGAAGTCGGCGGTGTGGAAATCCGCCCCCAGCTCCCGGTCGATCACCGCGAGCACGTTCTTGTTGAACTCCGCCGTCACCCCCCGGGCGTCGTCGTACGCCGCCACCAGCACGGCCTCGTCCTTCACCAGGTCCGTGCCCATCAGCAGGGCGTCGCCGGGCGAGAGCATGGCCCGCACGGACGCCAGGAACACCGCCCGCTCGGGCGGCAGCAGGTTCCCGATGGTGCCGCCCAGGAACACCACCAGCCGGGGTCCGGCCGACTCCGGCAGCCGCAGCGGCCGGGTGAAGTCCGCCAGCAGCGCGTGCACCCGCAGCCGCGGATGCTCCGCCAGCAGCGACTCGGCCGCGCCTGTCAGCGCGCTCTCGCTCACGTCCACCGGGACGTACGTCTCCAGCGCGGGCATCGCCTCGATCAGGTGCCGGGTCTTCTCCGAGGAACCCGAACCCAGCTCCACCAGGGTGCGCGCCCCGGACACCGAAGCGATCTCCTGGGCCCGCTCCAGCAGGATCTCCCGCTCGGCACGCGTCGGGTAGTACTCGGGCAGCCGGGTGATCTCCTCGAAGAGCTCGCTGCCCCGGGCGTCGTAGAACCACTTCGGCGGCAGCTCCTTGGGGAAGCGGGTCAGCCCGCTCAGCACATCGGTGCGCAGCGCGGCCTCGGCGGCGTTCTCGTCGAGGGTGCGGGTCATCTGGAAGTCGTTCACGGGCTGGTCTCCTTGAGGGGGGTCAGGGTGACCCGGGCGGGGGTGGCGCTCAGCAGGGTCCGGTCGGGCACTTCGCACCAGAGGGGATCGTCGTCGTAGGGCTCGGAGGCCACGACCACCCGCCCCGCCGGCGGATCGGAGAGGTACCAGAGGGAATCCCCCCAGGCCGTCGCGGCGATGGCCGCGCCGTCGGTCACGAGCAGGTTCAGCCGGGAGCCCGGCGCGGCGCCGGCCAGCTCGCGGACCGGCTCCGCCAGGGCCGTGCCCAGGTCGTCGCCCTGCCGCAGCCGGTGCAGCACCAGCGCCCACACCAGCGCAGAATCGGTGCGCGCGGCCAGCTGCAACAGCTCCCGCGGCGGCAGCGCGGAGGCGGTCTCGGCGACCGAGTCCGGCCAGTCCCGCAGGCTCCCGTTGTGGCTGAACAGCCAGGGCCCCGAGGCGAAGGGGGCGGCGGCCGCCTCCCCGTCCGACCCGGGGACGGTGGCGTCGCGCACGGCGGCGAGGAAGGCCCCGCTGCGCACCACGCGGGCGAGGTCGGGGAAGCCGGGGTCGCCCCAGATCGGCTGGTCCCGCCGGTAGCGGGCCGGTACGGGATCGCCCTCGGCGTACCAGCCCACGCCGAAACCGTCCGCGTTCACGGTGCCGAACCGCTGCCGGCGCGGCGCCCAGGACTGCCGGACCAGCGAGTGCTCGGGCTCGATGAGCAGCCGCCCCAGGGATATGGGCGGTCCCAGAAAGGCCATGTGGCGGCACATCAGACATCCCTCGCCGTGCGGAAGCCGGAGAAGATCTGCCGCCGTACGGGCAGGTCCCAGTTGCGGAAGGTGCCCCGGCAGGCCACCGGGTCCACGGCGAAGGAGCCGCCGCGCAGCACCTTGTGCTCCGGTCCGAAGAACACTTCCGAGTACTCGCGGTACGGGAAGGCGCGGAACCCCGGGTACGGCAGGAAGTCCGAGGCCGTCCACTCCCACACGTCGCCGATCAGCTGGCGCACCCCGAGCGGGGAGTCCCCGGCCGGATGGGCGCCCGCGCGGGACGGGCGCAGGTGGCGCTGGCCCAGGTTGGCGTGCGCGGGGGTGGGGTCGGAGTCGCCCCAGGGGTAGCGGCGGGAGCGGCCGGTGGCCGGGTCGTACCGGGCGGCCTTCTCCCACTCCGTCTCGGTGGGCAGCCGCCGCCCCGCCCAGCGGGCGTACGCGTCCGCCTCGTACCAGCTGACGTGCAGCACCGGTTCGTCCTCGGGCACCGGCTCGGTCACCCCGAACCGGCGGCGCAGCCACTGCCCGCCCTCGCGGTGCCAGAACAGCGGGGCCCCGATGCCGTGCGCGCGGATCTGCTCCCAGCCGGCCGCGGCCCACCAGCGGCGCTCCCCGTAGCCGCCGTCGTCCATGAAGGCCTGGAAGGCGCCGCAGGTGACCGGCACCGTGTCGATCCAGAAGGGGGCGGTCACCCGGGTGTGCGCGGGCCGTTCGTTGTCCAGGGACCAGGGCTCGGCGGAGGTGCCCATGGTGAACGGGCCCCCCGGTACCAGGACCTCGGCCGCGGCCGGGGGCGGGCCCTGCGGTGGCTCTGGGTCGGGCGCGGTCAGCACGGGTGCGCCCGCCCGCAGCTGGTGGGTGATCAGCATCGTTTCGTCGTGCTGCTGCTCGTGCTGGGCGATCATCCCGAAGGCGAAGCCCCCGTCGAGCAGCGGCGTGCCCTCCAGCGGGGTGTGCTCCAGCAGGTCGAAGACGCGTCCGCGGACCTCGGCCGCGTACGAGCGGGCCGCATCCGGGGCCAGCAGGGGCAGCTTCGGGCGCTCGGCGCGGGGGTGCTCGAAGGCGTCGTACAACGGGTCGATCTCGGGGTGCATCGACGCGCGGCCGGCCACGTTGCGCAGCAGCCAGAGCTCCTCCTGGTTCCCGATGTGCGCCAGGTCCCAGACCAGCGGGGACATCAGGGGGGAGTGCTGCGCGGTCAGGTCCCGGTCGTCGACGGCCTCGGTCAGTCCGGCCGTCCGGGCGCGGGCCGCGGTCAGGGCGGCGACGGCCCGCTCGCGCAGCCGTGCGGTACCGGTCTCGGGGTGGGTCTCGGTGGTCACGGGCGCTGTCCCTTCCCGGCGGTGTGCAGGAGTTCGTGTTCCGCGGCGTCGTCGGCCGGGCAGCGGCCGCGCCGTACGTACCGGTCGGTGAAGTCTCCGACGGTGTCCCGTACGCGCGTGTCCGCCCCGAGCCGCGGCAGTGCCTCGGCCGCCGCCTCGAAACAGGCCGTGGCGGCCGTGCGCAGGTCCCGGTCGGCCAGTCCCGTACGGGCGGCGGTGTGCCAGAGCGCGTTGCGCGGGGCGCGCGCGCCGCCGTAGGCGTCGGCCAGGGCCTTCACGGCCCGGTAGGCGGTCTCGGTGGCTTCCGGGTCGTCGAAGAGCGCGTGCGTGACGGCCGTGGGCACCAGCCAGCCGTCCTCGCCCGGCTGCGAGTCGATCATCCGCAGTTCCAGGTGGCCGCGGGGCCGGACCGGCGGGAAGAGGGTGGTGAGGTGGTACTCCAGGTCCTCGGCGGTGGGCCGGCGCAGGCCGTGGCGGCTGCCGCCGGTGCGCACCCAGTCGCGGAACGTGAGCCCGTGCGGCACCGTCCAGGATCCGTCCCCCTGCGCCCGTACGCACATCACCTCGGTGTCGAGGGCGTGCCGCGTCCAGGCGGAGCGGGGCTCGGCGTCCAGCGGTGGGGCGAGGGAGCGGCGCGTGTCGATGTCGCTCCAGACGCCCTGCCGCGCGCACTTCCAGCCCCGGTACGGGCCTTCGTGCGCGGGGGAGTTGGCGAAGGCGGCCACCAGTACGGCGCCCAGCAGGTGCGCGAGCCGCCAGCGCCGGCCGTGCCCGAGCGGGCCGGGCTCCTCGTGGCCCGCGTCCACGCAGACCTGGACGGAGGTGGAGGAGCGCATCATGGCCCGGCCGGCGGGGCCGGTCCGGTCGAAGTAGGCCTCCATGGCCTCGTAGCGCGGGCTGGCGAGCAGGCGGCGCCGTGGTACGCGCGGATCGAGGCCGAGGCCCCGCAAAACCAGGCCGCGGTCGCCGAGGGCGGCGCGGACGGCGGCCAGGTCGGCCTGGAGGCCGTCCACGCAGTCGGTGAGGGAGGCGGCCGGGGCGGAGCTGAGCTCCAGCTGGCCCCCCGGCTCGACGGTGAAGCGGGACCGCAGGGGCAGGGCGCGGGCGGCCTCGTGGCCCGCGGTGAGCCGCTCGGGCGGCAGCGGCAGCCACGGCCGCTCGGCGTCGAGCACCAGCCATTCCAGTTCGGCGCCGACCAGCCGGGGCGGGCCGGTCTTGAAACAGATGCCGTGGACCAGGTCCTCGGCGGCCGCCTCGGTGAGCGGCGGGTGGGCAAAGTCCTGCGCGGGGGGAGCGGGTGAGTCCTCGGTCATGACCGGAACCTCGCCTCCTGTCGTCGGCAGTGATGTCACCGGTGCCTACCCGTGCCCGGGGCACAAATGCCTTTGCCGTCCCGGTGGTCCGCACCGAGGATGGCGACGTGAGCAGCAGATTGCGTGAAATCGCGCGGGAGAACGCGTCGATCCTGGCGGCCGGGGAGTACCGGACGCGGTCGGGGCGGCGGATCTCCCTCGCCGCCGACCTGGCGGAAGCCAAGGCCGGAACCAGACTATATGGGCCAAACCAGGTCATTCCAGATGGCGAGTCCATCGGTGGTACCGCCGGGACGGTCTTCGAGGTGACGGGGGAGAGCAGTACGGTCGCAGCCCGTCGCCTCGCGGGGCGCGGTTCCGTGGCTGTCCTTAACTTCGCCTCGGCCCGCAATCCCGGGGGCGGGTACGTGTGCGGGGCCAAGGCGCAGGAGGAGGCCCTGTGCCGTGCTTCGGCCCTCTACGAGACCCTCCTGGAGGCCCCTGAGTACTACGAGGTGCACCGCGAGGGGAAGAGCACCTTCTACACCGACCGGGTGATTCACTCGCCCGGGGTGCCCGTCTTCCGCGACGACCGGGGTGAGCTGCTGGAGGTCCCGTTCCGGGCCGGCTTCCTCACCTCCCCGGCCCCGAACGCGGGCACGATCCGACGCCAGGAGCCGGAGCGGGCCCACGAGATCCCCGGCGCCCTGGCCCGGCGGGCCGAGCGGGTGCTGGAGGTCGCGACCCTGCACGGCTACGGGCGGCTCGTCCTGGGGGCGTGGGGGTGCGGGGTGTTCCGCAACGACCCGGCGCAGGTGGCGGAGGCCTTCCGGGGGCTGCTGACCGGCCGCTTCGCAGGAGTGTTCGAGGAGGTCGTGTTCGGGATCCTGGACCGTTCCCCCGAACCCCGCGAGGCCTTCGAACGGGCCTTCCCGGGCTGAGGACGCCCCGGGCCGAGGGCGCTTCCCGGGCCGGCGGGGAGGCTCCGGATCGCGGGGTGTGCGGGGTGGCCGGCTACTGCCAGCCGTAGCGCTCCCGCAGCCGGTCGGTCACCAGCCGGAACCGGCCCCGGTCGAGCGCGCAGGCCTCCCGCCGCATGCCCGACTCGTGGACCCGCAGCACCCGGTCCAGGTCCACCCAGGACTCCCGCCCCGCGCCGTCCCAGGGTCCCGAGCCGATCGCCACCCACTCGCGGTCGGCGTCGTGCCGCTTGCTGGAGAGCTGGACGGCGAGCAGCGTGCGCCCGCCCGCTTCCCGCGCGACCACGAGCACCGGGCGGTCCTTGCCGCGGCCGTCGTTCTCCTCGAAGGGGACCCAGGTCCACACGATCTCGCCGGGGTCGGGATCCCCGTCGTGGTCGGGGGCGTACTCGGTCCGCACGGGCCCGATGGCGTGCGGATCGGCCTCGACGGTGGCGGTGTCCCCGTCCCGGCCGGGCTGCTCGACGTGACTGTTGCCGTGATGCGAAAGAGCCGTCATCCGGCGCAGGTTACTGGGTTTCGCCGCCCCTGTCGCGCGGCCCGCCCCGCGCCGGGACGTGTCCCGCCGTGACGGTGAAGCCCCTGCTCACAGACCGTGGCGGGCCGGGCCCTTGGCATGATCGAGTGCGCGAACGAGGGGGATCCATGGGCGGGGTGCAAGAGGCGACGACGGCCGGGGCGGCGCGGGACGGGCGTGCGGGGGACGGCGGCGGAGCGGCGGGTTCCCTGGCCCGGCGGGTCACCGACGGTCTCGAACCGAGGACGTGGATCATCGCCGTGGCGGTGCTGGTCGGATGGCACGCCGCGGGTCCGGCCGGGGTCGGGTGGGGAGCCTTCGCCGGGTTCTTCTGCGGTGTCGTGCCGATGCTGTGGATCCGCTGGGGGCAACGGCGCGGGTACTGGGGCGACCGGCACGTCCGGCGTCGCCAGGACCGGCTGATCGTGCTGCCCGGGGTCGTCGTCTCCGTGGCCGTGTGCGTCGTCGGCCTGCAACTGCTGGGAGCTCCGCGGGAGATGACGGCGCTCGTCGTGGCCATGCTCGCGACGGTCGTCGCGATCCTGGTGGTCACCACCCGGTGGAAGATCAGCGTGCACACGGCGGTCGCCGGCGGGGCCGTCGTCCTGCTGGGGCTCACCTACGGCCCCGGGACCCTGGCCGGGTACGTCCTGGTCGCCCTCGTGGGCTGGTCCCGGGTCCGGCTGCGCGACCACACCCCCGCGCAGGCGGCCTCCGGCACGGTCCTGGGCGCCGCCGTCGCGGGCCCGGTCTTCCTCGGTCTCGCCTGAACCGCCCGCCCGGACACGCCGCTTGCGACGTGCGGTGACGTACGTGGGGAGGGCCGATTCCTCATCCCCCTCTTACCGCCACCTTAAGTGGAACCTAAGGTTCGCGGCCGGCGGACCAGAAGGGCGGAATGTCCGATTCCGTGAGGCTAGCGTGCTGGCGCACCCCAACTCCCCGGTAACACAGAGGCAGGCACGCGATGGGCAGCACAGTCGGTCACCGCCGTACGGCCAGCGGCAAGGCGAAGATCACCGGCGCGATCGTGGCGGCGGCGGTGATCGGTGGCGCGGCCTTCGCGTTCACCGGGACCGCGCAGGCCACCTCGGTCGGCGCGGTGTACACCACCTCCAGTTCCTGGAGCGGCGGTTACACCGGGCAGTACGTCGTCACCAACAACACGGCCGAGGCCAGGCAGGACTGGACCCTGCAGTTCGACCTGCCCGCCGGCACGAAGATCGACTCCCTGTGGAACGGCACCCACACGGTCGCCGGACAGCACGTCACCGTGAAGCCCGCGAGCTGGAACCGGACCCTGGCCCCCGGGGCCTCCGTCACCATCGGGTTCGTCGCGAGCGGATCCGCCGCCCCCGGCGCGCCGACGGGGTGCCTGATCGACGGGGTGAAGTGCTCCGTCGACCAGGGCGCGACCCCGCAGCCCAGCGGCCGCCCCACCGGCGGCCCGACCCCCGCGCCGACGGCCCCGACCGGGACCCCCACCGCGACCGCGAGCCCGACCCCGACCCGGACCGCCACCGCGACCCCGACCGTCCCCGCGCCCGCCCCGGGTGCGGGCGCGCGCTTCGCCCCGTACGTCGACACCTCCCTCTACCCGGCCTACGACCTGCTCGACACCGTGGCCCGCACCGGGGTGAAGGAGTTCCACCTCGCCTTCGTCACCTCGGGCGGCGGCTGCTCCCCGCTGTGGGGCGGTGTCACCGACCTGGCGAGCGACAAGGTGGCCGCCCAGATCGGCGCCCTGCGCGCCAAGGGCGGCGACGTCCGCGTGTCCTTCGGCGGCGCCGCCGGACACGAACTGGCGCTGAACTGCGCGAGCGCCGACGACCTCGCGGCCGCGTACGGGAAGGTCATCGACCAGTACCGGCTCACCAAGGTCGACTTCGACATCGAGGGCGCCGCGCTGCCGGACACCGCCGCCAACGCGCGCCGCGCCCAGGCCATAGCCCGGCTGCAGAAGTCCCACCCCGGCCTGGACGTGGCGTTCACCCTGCCCGTGATGCCCGAGGGGCTGACCCAGCCGGGCGTGGCACTGCTGGCCGATGCCAGGAAGAACGGCGTGCGGATCGACGCGGTCAACATCATGGCGATGGACTACGGACCCGCGTACGCCGGGGACATGGGCCAGTACGCGATCCAGGCCGCGACGGCGACCCAGGCCCAGCTCAAGGGCGTGCTCGGACTCTCGGACCAGGCGGCCTGGAAGGCCGTCGCCGTCACCCCGATGATCGGCGTCAACGACGTCGCGACGGAGGTCTTCTCGGTCTCCGACGCGACGCAGCTCGTCGAGTTCGCGGCGTCGAAGGGGATCGGCCGCCTGGCCATGTGGTCGGCGGCCCGCGACAAGCAGTGCGCGGCCGGCGCGGTGAACCATGCCGACGCCACGTGCAGTTCGATCCTTCAGCAGCCCCTCGCCTTCACCAAGGCGTTCAGCGCCCTGCGTTAGAGGCGCGCAGCACTTCGAGCACCTCCTGCGCGATCGCGTCCTCGTTGCGCTCGAACTCGGATCCGGTCAACTGGCCGGGGTCGGCGGGCAGCCCGGTGAGCACCGGGGTGTGCAGGTGGCCGCCGGGCAGGTCCGGGCGCAGCTCCAGGCGGAGCCGGTTGGAGCGGTAGGCCACCTCGTTGGAGAGGTAGCCGCCGCCTCCGCCCGCCACGGCGCGCGATCCGGGAGTGGGTCCGTCCGCCCGGTCCACCGGGCCCTGCTGCCCGGCCGGTATCTCCGTGACGGCGGTGTTCAGGCGTACCGGATGGGGCGTCTGGACGCCGGTCATGGCCCCGGTGGGCAGGCTGGTGCGCACGAACTCCGCCCCCGGGCCGAGGCCGGGCGCCGTGACGGGGTGCTCGTACGTACCGCCGGAGAGGGCGCCCGCGTTGTCCGGGTACGGGTCCGCCGAACGGGCCCGGCCCGCCCAGGCCTCCAGGGTGAAGATCCCGGGGTAACCCTGGCTGATGCTGGTGATCATGTCGGCGGAGCGCGGGCCGGCCGCCAGCCGGGGTCCGTAGGCGCGCTCGACGATGCCCGCGTCGAAGTCGGCGTAGCGGACGGGCAGGACGACGGCCCGGACCTCGGCGGTCGTCCCGTCCGCGAGGGTGATCCGACGGCCGTTGAGCCGCAGCGCCGCCGAGCCGGAGGGATTGGCCCGGCGCAGTTCGGCGTCCAGGCCGAAGGGGTCGAAGCCGCTGACGAAGATCCGCCGTATGCCCGGGGCCGGACGGAACGCGTTGGAGGTGAGCCCGCGCGAGGCGTCCTCGAACCGGGACTTCAGGGCCGCGCGGTCGACGGGGAACTCCGGCTGCCACCGCGCGAGCCGGACGGTCATCGCGAGCCTGGCCCAGTACAGCGGCCGGTCGTCGCCGGCGGGCAGGTCACCGCCGGTCCGGTGTCCCTGGGCGCGGTCCACGGCCGCCTGCCACAGCGCCTCGCCCCACGTGTCGAGGAGGCGCTGCGCCCCGGCGGTGTCGCGGACGGAGCACAGGGCGGCGGGGAAGCGCCGTACGAAGGAGTCGAGTCCGGCCCGCTCCGGGAACGCGGCGGTCCGCGGGTCCGCGAGGCGGGCCTGCTCAGGGTCCGGTGCGGGGGTGGCGGCCGAGGCCGGGGAGTCCCGGCAGGCGGGGGAGGGGTCCGCGTGCGCGGCGGCGGGCGGCAGGACGGCGGTGACACCGAGGAAGGCGGCGGCGAGGGCCGCGCGGCGTAAGAACATCATGCGACGTGACGTTACCCAGGGGCGCGCGGGAGCAGAGGGGGATCCGGCCTTCCCCGGCCACGGTCGCGGCGGCCGGGGAAGACGGGTCCCGCGGGATCAGGGGCAGCCGTTGGTGATGTTGATCTCGACGACGCCGGAGCCGAGGCCGAAGCTCTGGCCGGGGCGGATCTGGTCGACGTAGCCACTGGCGTACTTCAGGTACGCGCAGTCCTGGTTGCGCGCGTCGGTCACCCAGCGGGCGGTGCGGGTCTTGGCGCTGGTGGCCTGCCAGCCGGTGTCCTTGTACATCGTCAGGATGTTCTCGTTGCCGTCGAGGAAGCAGACGTACGGCCAGGGGCAGGTCTGCGCGGCAGCGGCAGGCGAGGCGGTCGCGGCCGTCAGGCCGGTCGCGGCCAGGACGCCGGCCAGGGCGACCGAGGCGAACTTGAGGTTTCTGGGCATGGCAAAGCCACCTGTTCTGCGTGGAGTTGGAGAAGTCCGGATCGCGCCGCGAGCCGGCCGTGCCGAATCATATGCGAATGAGACAGGTGGCCGAATGTCGTGCCCCTCCTCTTCTCGTAGGTGCCCGCCGGCCCGCCCGGACCGGCCGACCCCCCTCCGTCCAGGACGGGTTGAACGAAGAGCGCCGCTGCCCCCTCAGCGGTCCTCATCGGTGAGGAGCTCCTCCACCCGGACGGTCAGCGGGTCGAGGGAACAAGTCCCGCCTCCGGGGGCACACTTCCCGGCGGCCAGTGCCGCGCCCAGTCCTCGGCCGCCTCCAGCTGCGCCGCCAGCGCCAGCAGCCTCGGCTCCGACTCCGCCGGGCCCAACAGCTGGGCGCCCAGCGGCAGTCCGTCGGGAGTGAACCCGGCGGGGACGCCGACACCCGGCCAGCCCAGCACGTTCCACGTCCAGGCGTACGGGCACGCGGCGATCATCGACCGGTCCGTGGCCAGCGCCCCCAGCCCGGCCAGAGCGCCGATCCGCAGGGGCGGGGTGGCCGTCGTCGGGGTCAGCACCACGTCGAAGCGGTCGAAGATCTCCCCGGTCCGGCGACGCAGCAGCCCCTCGGCCCGCCGCGAGAGCCGCAGCGCCAGCCCGCCCAGCAGGCGGCCCGTACGAGCCGCCCCGTGGGTGCGCGGATCCAGCAGCCCCGGGTCCGGAACCCGCGCCGCCAGCTCCCGTACGCCCGCCGTCGCGCGCGGTACGAAGGCGGGCCCGACGGGGCCGTAGCGTGGATCCTCCGGGATCACCTCGTGGCCCAGCGCCTCCAGCCGCCCGGCCAGCCGCTCCACCGCCGCACGGACCACGGGGTCGAGGGGCGTGGCCGACGCGGTGAAGGCCGTTCCGTAGGACAGGGCGATCCGCAGCCTGCCCGGCGGACGGCCGGCCGCCTCCACCGCCGAGAAGGGCGCCGGGCGGTGGAGGTCCCCCGGGGTGGGTCCGCTCGCCGCGTCCAGCAGCAGCGCGGCGTCCGCCACCGTTCGGGCCAGCACGCCGTTGACCGTGAGCCCGTGGAAGGACTCGGGCTCCGGCCAGGTGGAGATGCGCCCGCGCTGCGGCTTGACCCCCACCAGGTGGGTCCAGGCCGCGGGGATGCGTACGGAGCCCGCGCCGTCGGAGCCGAGCGCCGCCGGCACGAGCCCCGCGGCCACGGCGGCGGCCGAGCCGCCCGAGGAACCGCCGGGGGTGTGGGCCGGGTTCCACGGGTTGCGGGTCTCGCCGAAGGCGGGCCCCTCGGTGAACGGCCACTGCCCCAGCTCCGGGGTTTGGGTCTTGCCCACGATCACCGCGCCGGCCGCGCGCAGGCGGCGTACCGCCTCGCTGTCGGCGGTCCTCGGCGGGAAGTTCCCCGGACAGCCGAAGGCGGTGGGCTCCCCGGCCACGTCCATGTCGTCCTTGACCGCGACCGGCACGCCGAGCAGCGGCAGCCGCTCACCGCGAGCCAGCCGCGCGTCCGCCGCGTCCGCCTCCGCGAGGGCCGCCTCGGTCCGGACGATCCGGAAGGCGTTGAGCGAGGCCTGGGACGCGGCGATCCTCTCCAGCGAACGCTCGGTCAGCCGGCGGGCCGTGATCTCGCCTTCGGCCAGCGCGTCGGCCATCTCCCGCAGCCCCGAGGGACCTTGTGGAGCGCAGTCCCCCAAGGAACCCGCCGCGCCGTCCGTGTACAACGAACCCGCCATCGGACCCTCCCCCTTACCGATCGGTAGTACCGACGGTAAGGGGACGCGGCCCCGATCCGGAAGGGACCGCCGGAGGGCGGGCCCGTGGAGTGTCCGCCGCGCGTCGGCGGTGGCCCGCTAGAGCCAGCCCTCCAGCGAGGCCATGAATCCGTCGAAGTCGTCCCGGTGGATGGTGTGTCCGGCCCCGGCGACCGTACGGACCACGAAGCCGCGCTCCTCCAGCAGCGCGGCGCGCTCCGGGGAGACGAGGAAGCTCGGGTCGGCGAGCTGGACGAGCGAGGGGACCACCGGGGCCGCCGGCAGCAGGTCACGGCCGGCCAGGGGGGCGAGGCCGAGTGCGGTGGCCTCGTCCCACACGGCGAGGGTGCTCAGTTCGACGTCCACGTCCTCCTCGTCCCAGCGCGGGTTCATCGCCCGGATCCGCTCCCGGCCGGCCGTCTTGAAATCGGCGAACACCTCGGGCCCGAAGCCCGTTCCGGGAAGGGCCAGGTGCCAGGCCGGGTCGGAGAACACCGCCCGCGCGGGCCGCAGGCGTTCCACCGCTAGGGACAGGGTCAGGCCGCCCAGGGAATGGCCGATGGCCAGTTCGGCGCCCGCGGGCAGGGTCTCGACGAGGTCGTCCGCGAAGAGCTCGGGGCTGTACTCGCCCCGTCCGCTGGCCCCGTGGCCACGCAGGTCGACGGCGATCACCCGGTAGCCGCGCCCGGCGAGGGCGGGACCGACGCGGCGCCAGGTGCGGTGGTCGGCCATGATGCCGTGGACGAGGAGGGCGAGGCGGTCGCCTTCGCCCCAGGTCTGGGTGCGCAGCTGCACGGTGGAGCCTTTCTCGAAGGTAGGTAGGTAGGTAGGTAGGTGGGAAGGGGATGGGGGGAAGGGGTGGGTGGGAGCCGTCAGCGGACGCCGCGGATCGGCCGTACCGCCAGCGCGCCCGCCACGGCCAGCACGGCGGCGATGACGAACAGCGCGGTGTAGCCGCCACTCACCGAGACGATCACCGAGGCGATGAACGGTGCGACGATCTGCGGTCCCGCGTTCGCGATGTTCAGCACACCCATGTCGCGGGCGGCGTCCTCGGCATGGGGCAGCACCATCGTGACGAGCGCGGTGTCGACCGCCATGTAGCAGCCGAAGGCCAGGCCGTTGACCACGGAGAAGGCCAGCATCGCCGGCCAGCTCGCCGACACGGCCGGGATCACCAGCGCCACCGCCGACAGCAGGGCCGAGGCGCCGACGAACGGCTTGCGGCGGTCGAACCGGTCGGAGAGGTAGCCGCCCAGGACGGTGGAGAGGACCATCGCCACGCTCGTCAGCGGCATCAGCACGGCCACCGCCGACTCGGGCTTCATCCCCTCCGGCAGCACGGTGTGGTCCTGCAGGATGTACAGCTGGTACCCGCTGACCGCGAAGTACCCGAGCACGAGCAGCGCGCGCCCGATGAACGCCCAGCGGAAGTCGTGGTCGCGCAGGGCGCCGGTGAAGGCGGCCAGTTGGGCCCGGGCCGGCAGGGGTGCGCGCGCCGGGAGCCGTTGCTCGCGCGCGCACGTGGTGAACAGCACCGCGGCGGCCGCCACCAGCGCGCCGAGGAGGAGGTAGCCGGTGCGGTGGTTGTCGGAGAACGCGGCACCCGCCAGCGCGCCGAGGGCCGAGCCGAAGGGCAGGCCGAGGCCGACGGCCGCCGAGGCCTTGCCGCGGGAGGCGGTCGGGACCCGGTCGGGGACGACCGAGGTGAGGGCGGCCTGGTAGACGTTCATGACGGCCTGGCCGAGGCACCAGGCGAGGGTGATGAGCAGGACGGTGTCGGCCAGGCCGAGCAGGAACATGGCGGGTACGGCGGCGAGGCCGCCGCCGAGGATCCAGGGGTTGCGCCGTCCGCTGCGGTCGGACAGGGCGCCGGCGACCGGGTTGAAGACCGTCGCGAAGATCGCCGAGACCCCCGCGATCAGGCCGAAGTTGGAGACCTTGTGCACCGGTTCGACGTGCTCGACCTGGAGGGCGAGCAGGATGCCGCCGACGCCGATGTACAGCGAGTACATCGCGGTGTTGCCGACGAGCAGCAGGGGGAGCAGTCCGCGTCCGGGGGCCGGGGCGGCGGCGGACGTGTCGGGGTGGCTGCGGCGTTGCCGGTGCCGGGGGAGGAAAGGGCCACGGTGCCCTCCTGGGCAGGGAGTGCGAGCGGGTGAGGGGGTGCGCGCCGCCCCGTCGCGAGGGCGGGGTGCGATGGAACGCGACGGGGCGGCGGCACGGCGGGACACGTGTGGCGCTGCCTCGTGGAGCGGGGAGGGCGACGCCCGGGTGCCGTGGTGACGGCATGGGTTACACGTGTCAATGAATCGTGTAACCACTGTCTAGCACCCGTTTCCGGCCATCCGCTAGACCCCGGGCGTGATCGGTCTGGAAGGATGCCTCGGCAATGTCTCACTCATCGAACGCGCCGATCCCCCCGAGCTCGCCGAAGCCGCGCAGCCGCCGGGCCCCGGCCACCCCGCCCGCCGAACCGGCGCCCGCACCCGTCCCGACCAGCGCCGATGTCGCCCGCCTGGCCGGCGTGTCGCGCGCGACGGTCTCGTACGTGCTGAACAACGCGGAAGCCGTACGCATCAGCGAGCCCACCCGCCGCAAGGTCCGCGAGGCCGCCGAGGAACTGGGCTACGTCCCGCACGCCGCGGCGCGCAGCCTGCGCGCCGGACACACCCGCATCGTCCTGCTGCCCACCTCGCACGTCCCGGTGGGCCCGCTGTACAGCGCCTTCCTCAACGAGCTCCAGTGGGCCCTGCGCCGCCTCGACTACACGGTGGTGCAGTACGGCAGCCTGGGCCTGAGCGGGGACGAGGCGACGCGGGCGTGGGCCGAACTGCGGCCCGTCGCGGTGATCTCGCTCGGGGAGATCAGCCTGTCCGCGCACAACGTCGCCACCCTCAAACGGGCCGGGGCGCGCGCGGTGATAACGCTGGGTCCGGTCGGCGTACCGGGGGCCCACGCCCTCGTGATGGACCAGGCGGAGGTCGGGGCACGGGCCGCCGCGCACCTCGTGGAACGCGGCCGGAGCCGGATCGGCGTGGTCGTCCCGCAAGAGGAAGGGCTGGAGCTGTTCTCGGCACCCCGGCTCGCCGGGGCCCGGTCGGTGGAGGGCGCGCGGACCGAGGTGCTGCCGATGGCCTACACGGAGGAGTCAGCGGCGGAGCTGGCGGGCCGCTGGCGCTCGCTCGGGCTGGACTCCGTGTTCGCGTACAACGACGAGTACGCGATGCTGCTGATGCGGGCGCTGCAGGACGAGGGGCTGGACGTCCCCGGGGACGTCGCCGTCATGGGCGCCGACGACCTGCTCATCGGGCGGCTGCTGCGCCCCCGGCTCAGCACGGTCCAGATCGAGCTGCCGACCGGGGACCACCTGGCCTCGCTCGTGGACCGCGCGGTGCGGGAGCCGTCCGAGATCACCCGGCGGCACGACCTGATGGCCGCGACGGCGGTCCACCGCGAATCCACCTGAGAGTGGGAGCCGGGTCCGCCTGACGGCGTGAGCCGAGTTCGCCTGCCGGCGGGAGCCCGGGGCCGCCGGGAGCCGCGACCCCGGGGCCGCCGAGCCCGGGGCCTGGACCAAGGCCCAGCCCGGGACGCGGCCTATGGGCCGTGCCCTGAGCCCGTGCGTCGGGCCGCGCCCGGAGCCCCGGGCCAAGGCCCAGCTCGGGCCCCGGCCCATGGGCCGCGCCCACAGCCCGGGTCCCGAGCCCCGGGCTGTCGGGTGTGGGCCGCGGGCCCTGGGTCGGGGTTCGCGGGCCCGTCCCCGGCCGCCCCCGGGGCCGGCGGGCGAGGGGCGGTCGGGGGGCCGTTGACAGGCGGCGACGTGGGGGCGGAGACTGCGGGCGCGCCCCACCGGGCGTGTCCCGGGGGTGCGTCCCGGTGCCCACACCGGCACCGAACGCGCCGCCGCCCGTACGGATCCGCCCAGGAGCGACCCCATGAGCATCCGCACCGTCCGCGACGTGTACGTCGTCGACGCCGTCCGCACCCCGATCGGCAAGTTCGGCGGGGCCCTGGCCGGGGTCCGGCCGGACGACCTGGCCGCCCACGTGGTGCGCGCCCTGGTGGACCGTACGCCCGACCTCGACCCGTCCCGCATCGACGACGTCGTCTTCGGCGACGCCAACGGCGCGGGCGAGGACAACCGTGACGTGGCCCGCATGGCCGTGCTGCTCGCCGGACTGCCGGTGACGGTGCCCGGCGTGACCGTCAACCGGCTCTGCGGATCGGGGCTCGAAGCCGTCATCCAGGCCGCCCGCGCCATCGCGGTCGGTGACGCCTCCGTCGCCATCGCGGGCGGGGTCGAGTCGATGACCCGCGCCCCCTGGGTGGTGCAGAAGCCCGAGCGCGCCTTCCCCGCCGGGCACCAGCAGATGTGGTCGACCACCCTCGGCTGGCGGATGACCAACCCGGCCATGCCCCCCGAGTGGACCGGCTCCCTCGGGGAGGGTGCCGAGCTGATCGCGGAGAAGCACGGCATCTCGCGCGAGGCGCAGGACCTGTTCGCCCTGGAGAGCCACCGCAAGGCCGCCGCCGCCTGGACCGCCGGGCTCTACGACGGCGAGGTCGTCGGCTACCCGGGCGTGGACCTCGTCCGCGACGAGTCCATCCGCGAGGGGTCCACCCCCGAGTCCCTGGCACGCCTCAAGCCCGCCTTCCGCGCCGACGGCTCCGGCACCGTCACCGCCGGGAACGCCTCCCCGCTCAACGACGGGGCCGCCGCCCTGCTGCTCACCGACGAGGCGGGGCTGGCCGCCACCGGACGCGAGCCGCTGGCCCGGATCAGCGCCTCCGCCGTCACGGGCATCGAGCCGCAGCTCTTCGGCCTCGGACCGGTCGACGCCGTCGCGCGGGCGCTGGCCAAGGCGGACCGCCGGCTGGCCGACCTGTCCGTCCTGGAGCTCAACGAGGCCTTCGCGGCCCAGGCGTTGGGCTGCCTCGGGGCCTGGCCCGAGCTGGATCCGGCCGTGGTGAACCCGCGCGGCGGGGCCCTCGCGATCGGCCACCCGCTCGGTGCCTCGGGCGCCCGGCTGGCGGGCTCGGTCGCCCACCAGCTGGCGGCGGCCGGTTCGGGGACCGGCATGGCGACGCTGTGCATCGGCGTCGGGCAGGGCATCGCGCTGGTCCTGGAGCGCTGAACCGGCCCGCGCCCCAGGCGAGTCGATCGTTTCCGGTCACCGGATCCCGTCAACTGCCCAATAACTGAACAGAAGTGGTGCCCCCGGTCTGGCACGATGGCGCGTGCTGCCGCCCCCCGCCCCGCCCACCCCCATCCGGAGGCCCCGCGTCATGCCACTGCTCGACCCGACTCTCTGGCAGGACGGACCCACCCTCACCGGGGGCACGGCCCCGGTCGTCGAACCCGCGACCGGCCGTACCCTCGCCACCGTCGACCTCGCCGGGCCCGCGGACGTGGGGGAGGCCGCCGTACGGGCCCGCGCCGCCCAGCGCGACTGGGCGCGGGCGGGCCACCCGGAGCGGGCGGCCGTGCTGCGCCGCGCCGGGGACCTGTTCACGGCCCACGCCGGTGAACTGCGGGAATGGCTGGTCCGGGAGTCGGGTTCGATTCCCGGCAAGGCGGACTTCGAGCTGCACGTCGCCGCCCAGGAGTGCTACGAGGCCGCCGCGCTGGCCTCCCGCCCGGTCGGTCAGGTGCTGCCCAGCGAGGCACCCCGGCTCTCCTTCACCCGGCGCGTGCCGGCGGGGGTGGTCGGGGTGATAGCGCCCTTCAACGCCCCGCTGATCCTCTCGATCCGCTCCGTGGCGCCCGCGCTCGCGCTCGGCAACGCGGTCCTGCTCAAGCCCGACCGCCGCACCGCCGTCTGCGGCGGCCTCGCCCTCGCCGCCGTGTTCGCCGCCGCCGGACTGCCGGCCGGGCTGCTGCACGTCCTGCCGGGCGGGGCGCGGACGGGTTCCGCGGTGGTGGCCGACCCGCACGTGCGGGTCGTGTCCTTCACCGGCTCCACCGCAGCGGGGCGCTCCGTCGGCGAACTGGCGGGCCGTCACCTCACCCGCGCGCACCTGGAGTTGGGCGGGAACTCCGCGCTCCTCGTGCTCGCCGACGCGGACGTCGAGGCCGCCGTCGCGCAGGCCTCCTGGGGCTCCTTCTTCCACCAGGGCCAGATCTGCATGACCGCGGGACGTCACCTCGTCCACGCCTCGCTCTACGACGAGTACGTGGAACGGCTCGCCGCCCGCGCCGAGGCCCTGGCCGTCGGCGACCCGTACCGCGAGCCCGTGCACCTCGGCCCGCTGCTCGACCGGACCCAGCTGGAGCGGGTCCACGGCCTGGTCGAGGCCAGCGTGGAGCAGGGCGCCAAGCTGGTCGCGGGCGGCACCCACCGGGACCTGTTCTACCGGCCGACCGTGCTCGCCGGGGTGGCCGACGACACCCCCGCCTACGTGGAGGAGGTCTTCGGTCCGGTGGCACCCGTACGGTCCTTCGCGACGGAGGAGGAGGCGGTGGAGCTGGCCTCGGCGGGCCCCTACGGACTCTCCCTGGGCATCGTCACCCGCGACGCGGGACACGGCATGGAGCTGGCCGAACGCATCCCGACCGGCATCGCGCACATCAACGACCAGACCGTGAACGACGAGGCGGTGGCTCCGTTCGGCGGGGTCGGCGCCTCCGGTACGGGCGCCCGCTTCGGCGGCGAGGCCAACCTCGACGCCTTCACCGAGCTGCGCTGGACCACGGCCCGCACCACCCCGCCGGCCCACCCGTTCTAGGTACGGCCGCCGACGCAGGAATGCGGCGGGCCGGCCGATCGTTCCAGCAGGACACACTGCGATCAGGAGGTCCGGACACCGTGGCTACAGTCGAACTCACGAAAGAGAACTTCGACCGGACGGTCAGCGAGAACCCGTTCGTGCTGATCGATTTCTGGGCGGGCTGGTGCCGCCCCTGCCTGCAGTTCGCCCCGGTCTACGAGAAGGCCGCCGAGGCCAACCCCGACCTGGTCTTCGCCAAGGTGGACACCGAGGCGCAGCAGGAGCTGGCGGCGGCCTTCCAGATCAGCTCGATCCCGACACTGATGATCGTCCGGGACCAGGTCGCCATCTTCGCGCAGCCCGGAGCGCTGCCCGAGGCGGCCCTGACCGACCTCATCGGGCAGGCACGCGCCCTGGACATGGACGAGGTCCGGGCGAAGATCGCCGAGTCCGCCCCGGCCGGGGACGCGGACGGGACCCCCGGCACGCCGGAGGCCTGACCTTGCGGGACGTGTCCCCCGCGCTGCGGGGACACTGGACCGCATGACTGAAGCGGTGGAGTACGACGTAGTGGTGCTCGGTGGGGGCCCGGCCGGCGAGAACATCGTCGACCGGACCCGTGCCGCCGGGCTGAGCACGGCGCTGGTGGAGAGCGAACTCGTCGGCGGGGAGTGCTCGTACTGGGCCTGCGTCCCCAGCAAGGCCCTGCTGCGCCCGGCGCTCGCCCGGTCGGAGGCGCGCCGGGTGCCCGGACTGGCGGGGGCGGTCCGGGGGCCCCTCGACGCGGAGGCGGTGTTCGCGCACCGCGATTACTGGACGGGTGACTGGAAGGACGACGGCCAGCTCGACTGGCTGGACTCCATCGGCGCCCACCTCTATCGCGGCCACGGCCGCCTGTACGGGGTCCGCAAGGTGGCCGTCACCAGTCCGGAGGGTGAGCACCACGTCCTCGCCGCCCGGCACGCCGTGGTCGTGGCAACGGGCACCCGGGCCGTGGTGCCGGACCTCCCTGGGATCGCCGGGGCCCGGCCGTGGACCAGCCGTGAGGCCACCTCCGCGCGGGAGGTGCCCGGCCGGCTGCTGATCGTGGGCGGTTCCGTGGTGGCCGCCGAGATGGCCACGGCCTGGCAGGCCCTGGGGTCCGAGGTGACCGTCCTCGTACGGGGCTCGGGGCTGCTGCCGAGGATGGAATCCTTCGCGGGCGAGCTGGTCGCAGAGGCGCTGACCGAGGCCGGTGCGGTGGTGCGCACCGGAGTGGCGGTCGAGGCGGTCGTACGGAACGGTCCGACCGGGCCGGTGACCGTGGTGCTGGAGGGCGGCGAGACCCTGGAGGGCGATGAGCTGCTGATGGCGACGGGGCGGGCGCCGCGTACCGAGGACATCGGGCTGGACACGGTCGGGCTGACCCCGGGTGACTGGATCGGCGTCGACGAGAGCTGCCGGGTCCCCGGGCACGACTGGCTGTACGCCGTCGGGGACGTCAACCACCGGGCGCTCCTCACCCACCAGGGCAAGTACCAGGCCAGGATCGCGGGCGCGGCCATCGCCGCCCGCGCGGCCGGATCGCCGCCCCTGGACGCATCCCGCTGGGGCGCGCACGCCGCCACCGCCGATACCGAGGCCCTGCCCCAGGCGGTGTTCACCGACCCGGAGGCCGCCGCGGTGGGCCTCACGCTCGCCGAGGCGGAGCGGGCCGGGCACCGGGTGCGCGCCGTCGACTACGACCTCGGCAGGGTGTCCGGCGCGGGCCTGTACGCCGACGGGTACCGGGGGCGGGCCCGGATGGTCGTCGACCTCGACCGGGAGGTGCTCCTGGGGGCCACCTTCGTGGGGCCCGGAGCGGCCGAGCTGGTGCACGCGGCGACGGTGGCCGTGGTGGGCGAGGTGCCGATCGGGCGGCTGTGGCACGCGGTTCCGTCCTTCCCGACGATCAGCGAGGTGTGGCTGCGGCTGCTGGAGACGTACCGGGGGTAGCGGCGGGCCCCGGCCGGTGAGGCGGGGTTGGGGGCACGGGCGGGGCGCGGGAGGGCGGATCCGGTCAGGGCGCCGGATTCAGGCCAGACCGGGAAGGAGAGGTTCAGCGTCGATCTTCATTAGGTTAGCCTTACCTAAGTCGACCAACCTCCTTCCCGGAAAGGCGTCTTCCCATGCGCGCTGCCCTCCTGCCCCGCACCGCCGTACGGCTCGCCGCCCGCGCGGCCTTCGCCGCCACCGCCGCCGTGGCCCTCGCGCTCGGCGCGGCCGGCGCCGCCTCGGCGGCCACCTCCACCCGTACGGTCACCGACGGCGGCGCCACCTGGCGCCTCGCGCTCACCGCGCCCGCCTCCGCCGCCGCGGCCGGGCAGAACGTCACGGTCACCGGCAGCGGCTTCAACCCCGCCAAGGGCGTCTACGTCGGCCTGTGCGCGGTGAACGGGCCCCAGGGCGCGGGCAAGCCCACCCCCTGCCTGGGCGGCTCGGACCAGGCGGGCACCACCGGCGCCTCCCACTGGGTCAACAGCACCTTCGGCGGCACCCTCCCCAACACCTCGGCCTACGGGCCCGGCGGCACCTTCAGCGTCACCATCCACGTCAAGGCCGACCTCGGCAACGGCCAGATCTGCGGGGACACCGTCGAGTGCGCCGTCGTCACGCGCGCCGACCACTTCAACTCCGCCAACCGCGCGTACGACGTCCACGTCCCGATCACCTTCAACTGACCGGCCGTGACGCCCCGCCACCCCCTCGCCCCCGGCCGCGCGGGCGCCGCCGCGACCGCCCTCGGGCTCGTCCTCGTCCTCGCCCCGGCGGCGGCACGGGCCGCACCGGGCTTACCGGCCTCACCGGCCGACACCGTCGCGCCCCGTGCCGACGTACCGCAGGGCACGGTCGCGTACCGGCCCACGGCGGAGTTCACCACCGCCGGCCGGCCCCGCGACCTGCTGCTCCATCCCGAGTCGAAGAAGCTGTACGTCGGCGCGGACGACCTGCCCGAGACGGCCGGAGCCAACGAGAGCGGCCTGCACGTCCTGGACCCGGCCGACGGAACCCTCCGCTCCACCGTCAGCCAGGTCCCGGGCCCCACCGGAGCCCTCGGCCGACGCGCCGTGCACCGGCTGATCGCGCCGCTCCCCGGCGACGGGGTGGTCTTCGGGTACCCCCTGCGCGGGATCGGCACCGCCAGGGACGGGGATCCGGCCGCGTCGGGCGTCTGGATGGCGGGACCGACCGTCACCGACGCCGGGCCCGGGGTCACGCCCGGGACGGTCCTGGTCGCCCAGGGGCCGGTCCTGTCGGAGGTGGACGTGGCGACCGCCGCCGTCAGGCGCTCCCTCACGCTGGAGGGCGGTGACACGTTCGCCGTGGACCCGGCGCGCGGCACGGTCTGGTTCACGGACATCGGCAACCGCCGCGCCTACCGGATCGACACCGCGGCCTTCCGCGTCGCCGCGACCGTGGAACTGCCGGCCGGAGACGGTCTCGGCGGATTCACGGAAGTGGATCCGCGGACCGGAGCGCTCTGGGTCGGCCTGGACACCTCGATCGTGGTGCACGACGCGGCGGGCCGGCGCCTGGGCGTGATCCGGGGCACCGACCTGCCCCGGGCCGCGCGCTTCGACCCGCTCACGCACGAGGCGTTCGTGGCCTGGCAGGACGCGGGAGACCCCTCCCTGCCCGGCAGCGACGGCGACGGGGCACTGGCCGTGTACCGCACGGCCGATCTCCGCGAGGCCGCGGCACGGGTCGCCCTGCCGGGCAACCATGGCCAGTCCGGGTTCGCGGCGCTCGCGGTCGCACCGGGCGGCGGGAGCGTCTTCGTCTCCAGCCCGGCCGAGGGGAAGATCACCCGACTGGAACGGTCCGTGTCCCCGAAGGTGACCGAGCAGCCGTCGGACCGCTCCGTCCCGGCGGGCACCCGGGTCTCCCTGACCGCGCGGGCCGAGGGGACGCCCGAGCCCACCGTGGCCTGGCAGTCCAGTGCCGACGGCGGCAAGAGCTGGCAGCCGGTGGCGGGGGCGACCGCTCCGGAGTACTCCTTCACGGCCGGGCCCGCCCTCGACGGGCGCCGCTACCGCGCCGAGTTCCGCAACACCGGCGGCACCGCCCTTACCGCACCGGTCACCCTCACCGTGACCACTCCGACGGGCGGTACGGGTGGCGGTACGGCCGACGGCACGGCAGGCGGCGCGGGCGGCGGCACGGGCGGGCGGGGCGGTGCCGGCGCGGCGGGCCCGGGCGAAGGCACCGCCGGCACCGCCGGCGGCCCGGGTACCGGCGCGGTTCCGGGCTCCGGTGCCGGCGGTACGGGCGGCACGGGGGGCGGTACGGGCGCTACGGGTGCCACGGCGGCCGGCGCCACCGGCTCCGGCAGCACCGTCGGCGGTACGGGAACCACCCCGGCCGGCGGCGGCGCGCTCGCCTCCACCGGCACCGCCGTGGCCGCGCTCGCCGGGGGCGCCGTCGTCCTCACGGCGGCCGGCTGGGGCCTGACCCGGCTCCGGCGCAGGTACCCGCGCGTCGGCCCCTGAGCCCGGGCGGAACTCCCCGTGGCCGGGCGACGGGGAGTTCCCGCGCCCGGTGGCGGGGGCGGGGTCCGCCCGCGCACCCTGTTGAATGGGCCGAACGCGCCCTCACCGGCCGGGCCGTGACCGACCGTCACGCGCCGCGCCGGTGACGGCCACGCCCCGGCGACGAAGGAGCCACCGTTCGTGATCGTGATCGCGCAGCTCAGTGATGTCCATTTCGACGGCGGCACCCGCGCCGCGGAGCGCACCCGCGCCGTGATGGAGTACCTGGACGCCCTCCCGTACGACCTGGACGCGGTCCTGATGAGCGGCGACATAGCCGACCGCGGGACGGACGCCGAGTACGAGCAGGCCCGCGAGGTGCTCGCCTCCCGCCATCCGGCCGTCGTCTGCCCCGGAAACCACGACGAGCGCGGCGCGTTCCGCCGGGTCCTGCTGGGCCAGGAGGAACCGTCCGCGGAGCCCGTCGACCAGGTGCTGCGCGGCGAGGGCTTCGTCCTGGCCGTGTGCGATTCCTCGGTCCCCGGCAAGGACCACGGATACCTGGAGGACTCCACGCTCGCCTGGCTCGACGGCATCCTCACGGGGACCCCGCACGAGGTCCCGGTGCTGGTCGCCTTCCACCACCCGCCGGTCCCGCTGCACACCCCGTACGTGGACGACATCCGGCAGTTCGGCGAGGAGCGGCTCGCCGCCCTCGCGGAGCGCCACCCCCACCTGCTCGCCTTCCTCTGCGGTCACGCCCACACGGCGGCCGTGACCACCTTCGCGGGCCGCCCGCTGCTGGTGGCGCCCGGGGTGGTGTCCACCCTGCGCCTGCCCTGGGAGACGCAGACGGATCCCGACCACCACGTCCACCTCGACGAGCCGCCGGCCGTCGCCTTCCACGTGATCGGCGACGACGGGCGGCTGACGACGCACTACCGGGTGGTCGTGAACCGGCCGTAGCGGCGTGGGCAGCCGAACGTCCCACCGTCACCGGGGGTTCCCGGCGACGGTGGGACGGCGGTGCCAGGGGGACGCCCCGGTCAGGGGGCGACGGTGATCTGCTGCGCCGGGTCGGTGGTGTCGGCGACCTTGTAGACGGCGTTGAAGGTGGACGAGGTCGCGCTCGTCGGGCAGCCGAAGCCACCGGTCACCGTGACCGGGACCGAGGCGTTCGTGAAGGTCAGGCTCGACGGGGCGCCGTTGGCCCAGGTACCCGGCACGGCCGCCGGACCGCCGGGGGCGGCGGTGACGGTACAGGTGGCGAGTCCGGTCGTGTGGACGACGAGACCGCCGGTCGGCACCGTCATGGTGGCCGTGATCGGGGAGCCGTTCTGCATGGACACCGACCAGGCGCCGCTGGTGGTCACGGTCGGGGTCACGCCGGGAATGCTCGACGTGCACGAGCTGTAGGTCGGCGGCGAGATGGGCGAGGAGACGGGCCCGGCCGCGTTGTGGTTGCCGGGGGCGGCCGGCACCGTGCCGGTGGAGACGGAGACCGTGCAGGTCACCGTGACCGAACCGGCCTTGAGGGTGGCCTTCCCGCTGAGGGTGGCCTGGAAGGCGTGCCCGGCCGGGGTGACGGTCGTCGACCCGGCCAGCGGTAACGGCGCGGCGGTGGCGGAGGCGGAGGCCACCGTCAGGGCGGCCGCGGCCGCCATGCCGAGGGCGAGCGCGGTACGCGTACGGCTCATGGCTGTGCTCCTTGGGGATCGGGGTGCGGAGTGGGGGAGTCCCCGGCGGGGGAGGGCCGGGCGGGGGCGGCGGAGCCCCCGGTGCGCGGGGCGGCGTAGGGCTGCCAGGCGAACATCAGCCCGCCGCCGAGGATGCCGAGCAGGGTGCCGATCAGGAACCCGCCGAGGTTCGACAGGACCAGCGCGGCGGTGGCGATGAGCGTGGTGAGGACCCCGGCGAGGGAGCGCTGCCGGGGGGAGAACCAGGCGGTGAGACCGAGGACGATCATGATGATCCCCATCAGGACGGACGGGATCCCCGCCACCCCCTGCTGGAGCATGATCTTCAGCGGTGCCAGCGGCAGTACGCAGATCCAGGCCCCGGCCAGGACCGCGAAGAGGCCGCCCCAGAAGGGCCGGCCGCGCCGCCACCGCCGCCAGCGGCTCAGAAGCATTCCTTCTTGCCCTTGCTGATGTTCATGCTCAGCCCGGACAGCTTGAAGGTGCCGGCGTTGGTCGCCCACGCCGTCTGCTGCAGGTTGGAGATGGTGACCGTGTCGGCCTGCTGGGCGAAGAGGTCCTGCATGCCGACCGCCTCGGCCGGCCCCTTGTCGAGGGTGGAGGCGTCGCGGCCGATCTCGATGTTCTTGAAGACCGCGTCGCCGGCGAGCTGGGTCGCGTCGACGAACAGGTTGCTGGCCTCGACGGGGTCCTTCTTGCCCGCGGTCAGGTTGAGCGAGATGTCGCCGACGACCGGGAGGGTGGTGACCACCGACTGGCAGAGGCTGTGCAGCTTGGCCTCCTTGATGGCGGTGACCGCCACCGGGATCAGTTCCTCGCGGGCGTTGACGTCGACGCTGCCGTACTGGGCGAAGCCCTCGCCCTCCAGGCTCGTCGCCGACACCTTGAACTGCTGCCCCGACACCGCGAAGGAAGCGGCGAGCGCCCCCTGCGCCAAGGCGATGCCCAGCCCCGCGGTCACCGCCACGGCGGGCAGGGTCAACAGGGCGAACCGGCGCCAGCGGACCCGGCCCTCACCTCTGTCGGCGGTGTCCGCGGCGTCCGGGGAGGCCGCGCCTTCCCCGCCGGGTGGTTCGGATAAGTTCGGTGAGCTTGCCATGAGATCGTCCCTTATCTCGGCTGTGCACCTTTGTTACCGACGAGTTGAATGTAAGAGTGCCAATGGTGGTTGGCAAGGTTGCGTGAGCGCACCTTTTCGGCCGACTCCTACTGCTCCGTACGCAGCAGTTCGGCTACCTCCGCCTCCACCCGCCGCGCCATCGCCCGCGCGAACTCCGCGGCCACCACCTCACCCGCGACCGGCCGCAGGGCCGCCACCGCCTCGCGGATGTGATCCAGCTGGGTGGCCGAAAGCCGCTCCAGCCCGTCCGGGCCGATCACATGCCGGCGGAACAGTCCCACGAAACGGTCCGCGAGCGCGGCGGCCTGTGCCTGGACGAAGTCGCCGGCGTCCAGGATCTCCGCCAGCGGCACCCCCTGCCGCACCAGGGCCACCGTGGCCTCCAGCAGCCGCCGGCTCGGATACGTGACCCGGTCCCCGTCCAGGCGTACGTAGCCCAGCTCGGCCGCGCGCCGGGTGTCCTCGGCCGAAGCCGCCGGGCCGAACAGCTCCCGCAGCTCGGCCCGGGTCATCGACACCGGGTCCTCCTGCACCCAGTCCCGGGTCATCTCCCGCTCCAGGCCCAGCAGCTGGGACAGACCGCCGCCCTGCTCCCATGCGGAGAGCAGCTCCGCGATGCCGTTGACCGTGTAGCCGCGCCCCAGCAGGTCGCTGACCAGGCGCAGCCGGGTCAGGTGGTCGTCGGAGTACCAGGCGATCCGGCCCTCGCGGCGCGGCGGCGGGAGCAGCCCGCGCTCCTGGTAGTAGCGCAGGTTGCGCACCTTGACGCCGGCCGCCCGGGCCACCTCCTCGCGGCGGTAGCGCCGCTCCCCGCCCGTGTCCGTCCGCGCCCCGTTGCTCACGCGGCCGAGTGTAGGACGTACCGGCAGGTCACATGGGGCGCTGCCGCGCCTCCCGCTTGACCGCCCGCAGGACCACGAACTTCGGCTCGCTCGCGACGACTTCGCTGTTGCCGAAGAGCCGCCGCAGGTGTGTGTGGTACCCCATGTGGCGGTTGGCCACCACCCACAGCTCGCCACCGGTGCGCAGCACCTTGCGGGACTGCGCGAACATGCGCAGCGCCGTCGCGTCCGTCGTCGCCTGGTGCGAGTGGAAGGGCGGGTTGTTCAGCACCAGGTCCACCGAACCGGGCTCCAGCATCGCGACCCCGTCACCGACCCGGAACTCCGCCGTGCGCCGGCCCGGCCGGACGTTGGCCTCGTAGGTCGCCCGCGCCGAGGCGACCGCCTGGTACGACTCGTCCGTGAAGACGACCTCGGCGTCCGGGTCGGCTACGGCGACCGCCGTGCCGACGACACCGTTGCCGCAGCCCAGGTCCACGACCCGGGCCCCGTCCGTGTTGGTCGGGATGCTCTGGAGGAAGAAGCGCGTGCCGACGTCCAGCCGGTCCGCGCAGAAGATCCCGGCGTGGTTGACCACGGTCAGCCCGGCGCCCGAGCCCCCGTCCTCGTCCACCGTGTACGTCACCGGCCACGGGTCCGCGCCCGCCGGCCGGGCCGCGCCCGGGCCGGAGGGGGTGCAGAAGATCAGGCGGGCCTTCTTCTCCGCGAGCGAGGTCTTCGTCGGCCCGAGGATCTTCTCGAACAGGCGCAGCGTGGAGGTGTGGATCTCCTTCACCATGCCGGTGCCGACGATCACGGTGCCCTCGTGCACGTGCGGGGCCAGCCGGTAGAGCTGGTCCTCCAGCAGCGCCAGGCTCTTGGGCACCCTGATCAGCAGGACGTCGATCCGCCCGGGCGGCGCGTCCTGCGTGGTCAGCAGGGTCACCGTGGACTTCGCGGTGCCGATGCCGGCCCGGTCCAGGTTCGCCTCGGTGGCGGCGCGGGTCAGCGAGGAGTCGGTGATCTGCGTGGGACGGTACGCGGCCAGGGCCGTCGTCAGCGCCCCCCAGCGGTCGCCGACCACGGTGACCTGCCCGGCGCCGGCCAGGTCCACCGGGCCGCGCTCGCCGGTACCGGCGTCGAGATGACGCAGCAGGTACTCGTCGGCGGCGTCCCAGGCACGGAGCTGGTCGCGCGGGTCGACGGGGAATCGGGTGAGTTCGTAGGAGCCGAAAGGCGTGGTCAGGCGGTTCATATGGAACCCAGGCTAGCCGAGGCCGCCCCCCGGCCCCGCACACGCGGGGCCGGACGGCCCACTACTGAGGGAACTCGCCGGACATCGCCGCCGCCAGCCGCAGGTGCGGACGGGCCTCGTCCGCCCGCCCGAGCCGCTCCAGGGTGCGGCCGAGCATCAGGCGCGCGTAGTCCTCCACCGGCCACCGCTCCAGGATGGCGCGCAGCTCGGACTCGGCGCGGGAGAGCTGCGCGGAGTGGTAGTAGGCGCGGGCCAGCAGCAGCCGGGGGGCGAGCTGCTCCGGGGTCTCCTCGGCGACCGACACCAGGACGCGGGCGGCCGTCGTGTACTCCCGGGCGTCGAAGAACAGCTGCCCGCGCGCCCAGCGCTCGGCGGCACTCCCGTGCAGGTGGTAGGCGTCCCCACCCGTGCCCGGCGTCGTCTTTCCCGTCCTCACGTCCATGCCCGCAGGCTCCTTCCGCTCGCTTTCGTGGCCGCTGTCGGTCATCGGTGGCTGCAACACCGCCGCGGGGGCGGACATTCCGAGAAGCGGAACGGGATCCGCCGGGCCCGGCGGCGTTAAGTTGTGGCGTATGAGCAATCTCGATCGCCAGCCCGCTCTCGCCACCTGCGGCGGCCGCGGCTTCGTCGTCGCCGAACCGGTCCGCGAGCTCCTCAGTCCGCGCACCGTCAAGCTCGGGGAGGCCACCGAGGTCCGCCGCCTCCTGCCGAACCTGGGCCGCCGCATGGTGGGCGCCTGGTGCTTCGTCGACCACTACGGCCCGGACGACATCGCGGACGAGCCCGGCATGCAGGTCGCCCCGCACCCGCACACCGGCCTCCAGACGGTCAGCTGGCTCCACGAGGGCGAGGTCCTGCACCGCGACAGCGTCGGCAGCCTCGCCACGATCCGCCCGCGCGAGCTGGGCCTGATGACATCGGGCCGGGGCATCAGCCACTCCGAGGAGAGCCCCCGCCCGCACGCCCGCTTCCTGCACGGCGCCCAGCTGTGGGTGGCCCTGCCGGACGCCCACCGGGACGTGGACCCCCACTTCCAGCACCACGCCGGCCTCCCGACGGTCACGGCCCCGGGCCTCACCGCGACCGTGATCCTGGGCACCCTCGACACGGCGACCTCGCCCGGCACGGCGTACACCCCCATCGTCGGCGCGGACCTCACCCTCGCGGCCGGCACCGAGACCCGCCTGCCGCTGGACCCGGACTTCGAGTACGCGGTCCTGTCGATGTCGGGCGAGGCCCGCGTCGACGACGTCCCCGTCCTCCCGGGCTCGATGCTCTACCTCGGCTGCGGCCGCACCGAACTCCCCCTGCGCGCCGTCTCGGACGCGGGCCTGATGCTGCTGGGGGGCGAGCCGTTCGAGGAGGAGATCGTCATGTTCTGGAACTGGATCGGGCGCTCGCACGATGACATCGCCCAGGCCCGCGAGGACTGGATGAACGGGTCGCGCTTCGGCGAGGTGAAGGGCTACGACGGCCCCCCGATCCCCTCCCCGGAACTGCCTCCGACCCACCTGAAGCCCAGGGGAAGGGCGCGTTGACCTGCCATTTCCCACTGATGAGTGGTCAGGTTGGAGGGGATCACCGGGCGGGCGCCGTTGCCGGCGGAAGTTGCGCGGGTGCGGCGGGGAGGGGCTCGGCCGGGCCGCTCCCGGGGAGGTCGGCGGTGAACCACTGGGCCTCGCCGGCGACCCGGGCCTGGAAGCGGAGCAGTCGGCCCTCGCCGTCGATCCAGTAACGGGTGTTGCTGGGCCGCCCTTGTCCCGCGGGCGCGCCCGGGGCTCCCGGCCCGGTGGCGACGAGGACGGGGACTGCGCCGATCCGGTCGTCGCGGAGCCGGCGGGCGTCGCTGCGGGCCAGGAGCTGGGCGTTGTCGGGGCGGTCGGCACCGAGGTGGAGGAGGAGCAGGAGCACGGAGTCCAGCGCGCCCCCGTGCGGAAGGAGCCGGTGGACCTCCCAACCGGAGGAGGGAGGCCGGTCCGGCAGCCCACCGGTCCACTGTGGGAGGGCGGCGACGTGGTGGGGGGTCCAGTGCACGAGCTCGCGGGCCGGGGGCTCGGCGTTGTCACGGACCTCGGCGTACCCCCGGTGGCGGCGCCAGTCGACGCGCGCCGTGAGGGTGATGGTCCGGCCGCCGGAGGGGATGGTGGCGGTGACCTCGCCGGTGCCACGGCGGTAGGCGGTGAACCGGGCCACGGCCATGCGGTCGGCCTCCTCGGGGGTGAGCCGCCGGGGCGCGGACGCTTTGGGGTCGTCGCCGGAGGTGGAGCAGGCTGCCAGTGTCAGGAGGGACACCAGGACGGCGGACAGTACGGTGCGGCGGTTCATCGGCGGTCCCGGCTGTGCTCGGCGAGCAGGTTGGGCGCGGGCACGGGGACACCTGCCGGATCGATGGGGGCGGGCCCGCCGGTGAACGGAGTGGCCGGGGCCGTCGCGGCACCGGGCAGCTGGGGCTGGTCGGGAGGCAGGGGAACGTCGAGGAACGGCAGTCCGGGAGGCGCCGGGGGAGTGTCCGGGAGCGTGCGTGGGCCCGGAGCCGGTGTGGCGGGCGCCGGGCAGGCCATGACCCTCGCAAGGTCCGCGGGGAGGGTGTGCCCGACAGGGCCGGTGAAGCAGTTGCCGCTCCCGGGGGCGTGCGCCGGGGCGACGTAGGCGGCGTCGAGCGCGTTGGCGGCGAAGGCGTTGGCCGTCACGTGGTTGCCGATGGGGGGCAGGTCCTCGCTGGAGGTGAGGACCAGGCCGGCCCGCGGATGGCCGGTGATGCGGTTGCGGGTGACGGTGTTGTCGCGACCGCCGGCGATCCCGATGCCGATTCCGTATCCGCCGTCGGCCTGTTCGGGCGTGTCGGCAGCGGTGTTGTCGGCGACGAGGTTGCCGACGACGGTGGCGCCGGTCTGGGGGGTGAGGGCTTCGAGGTAGTCGGAGCCGACGGTCATTCCGACCCGGTTTCCGGTGAAGCGGTTCCCGACGATCCACAGCGGGCCGCTGGCGTTGGTGTTCTCGTAGCCCACGGCGTTGCGCTCGGCGGTGTTGCCGCGCACGAGGATCCCGCAGGGCTTGCACTGGCCGACGTAGATGCCGGAATCGGCGCTGCCGGAAGCGTAGTTGTGCTCGATGGTGCCCCGGCGGGCGTTGAACGCGTAGATGCCGTACAGGCCGTTGTTCGCCGCGGTGACGTACCGGACGCGGAAGCCGTCGAGCGGGGGGTCGGCGGCCGGGTCGAGGCGGTGGTAACCGTCGCTGCCGCGGCCCACGCCCTCGTCGCCGTTCTTCAGGCCGGTGACGAGTACCCCGTTCTGGAGATGGCTGCGGACGGTGAGGTTCTCCACGGTCACGCCGGGCGCGGTGACCACGATGCCGTTGCCGCGCCTGCCCTCGCCATCGATGATCACCTGATTGCGGTCGGTGCCGCGCAGGGTGACCTGCCGCGTTCGTACGCGGACGGTCTCGCGGTACCGGCCCGGGGAGACCAGTACCAGGTCACGGGGGCGGGCGCGGGCGAGTGCCGCGCCGATGGTCGGTGCCTCGGCCGGCACGCGGATGGTCGCCGGAGCGCGGCCCGCGTCGTCCGTGGATCCGGCGGGCCGGGCCGTGCAGGCGGCCGATGCCGCGCAGGCGAGCAGAACGGCGGTGAGCCGGAGCAGGCGGGGAAGGGGGGAAGCGGACACGTGAGTCCTCGTCCGGGGGCGGGTGGAGTCGGCCGCGTGACCGGCAGCCGATCATTCCTGCGTAGAGTACTCACATGACCACGCAGGGTGACAACTCCTCGATGCTTCGCCGGTCGTTGCTGGGTGCGCTGCCCGCCATGGCGGCACTGGCCGCTTGCCGCTCAGGGGCCTCCGGAACCGCTGCGGTCCCGGGGCCCGGCACCGCCGACTCCACCGCGCAGGGCGCATCCCGGCAGGTGCCCGCCCGCCAGGCCGGAGTCGACCTACCGGTGCAGCCGCAGGGACATGTGCTGCTGTCGGTCTACGGACTTCCCGCGAGGGCCGGCCTGGCTCCCGCGGTCGCGCGCGTCGGCGAAGTCCTGCTGGAGGCACTGGGGGTGCTGCGCAAGGAGGCGGAGGCAGCGGACTTGACGGTGACGGTCGGGCTGGGGCCGCGGGTGGCGGCTCTCGCCGGCCGCGGCGTGCCCGGCGGGCTGGAACTGCCGGCCTTCGCGCGCGAGGAGCGGAGCGACCGCACCTGGGGCGGCGACCTCATGGTGCAGGTGTGCGGGCGTGATGCCGCCGCCGTTGTTCTCGCGGACGAGCGTCTCGGCGAGACCGTCGCCGCCGAGGGCGCCTCCCGCCGGTGGTCGCAGGCGGGCTTCCGGTTGCCGGGGAACGGTCCGGTCCGCAACCTGCTGGGCTTCCCCGACGGGATCGAGAACCCCCGCACCCGCTCCGAGCTCGACCGGGAGGTGTGGCTGGACGGCCCCGGTCCGTTCGCCGGCGGCACGGTCGCCGTCGTGCGGCGGCTGCGCGTCGACGTACCCGGCTTCCTCGCCCAGTCCCCGGTCCGGCAGGAGGAGGTGATCGGCCGCCGCAAGGGGGACGGTGCGCCGTTGAGCGGCGGTGGCCCGTCGGGCAGGCTCGACCTCTCGGCGAAGTCGGCGCGCGGCCGTTACCTGGTGCCCGCCATGGCCCATGCCCGGCGCGCCAACCCGAACGCCACGGGCAGCGGCAGGATGCTCCGCCGGGGATACGACTACCGCAATGGCCCCGACGACCAGGGGCTGCTGTTCGTCAGCTTCCAGCGCCGCCTGCGCACCTTCACCGCCACCCAGCGACGCCTGGACGAGGGTGATGACCTCATGCGGTTCGTCACCGCCACGGCCTCCGGGGCCTTCTACGTCCCGCCCGCCTTCACCCCCGAACGGCCGCTTGGGGCGGAGCTCTTGGGGGAGCGGAGCTGAATCCGTTCTGCACAGGCCCTCCCTCGCGTGACGGGTCACTCAATAGTGCGAACCGGTCGCGGGAGGCTTCCGGTGAAGATCGGGTACGCGAAACGATGGTCACTCAACGTGTTCACCGCTACTACGCGTGACATGGAGGAGTGACTTGAAAGCCCTGAGGAAGGCCCTGGTGGCAGCCGCCGCCGGCCTTGCCCTGACCACCGGTGTGCTCCAACAGCCCGCCCTCGGCGCCGATCCCAGCGACGGCACCGCCCGCATCAAGGTCATCCGGGACTCCAACACCAACGGCCGCTACGACGCCGCATCCGAGGTGCCCGCGGCCGGCATCACCGTCGAGCTGACCGATGTCGACGGCAACGTGGTCACCGGTGTGACCGGCTCCGACGGAGTCGCGACCTTCCCGCCCAACACCGTTCTGACCGGCGGCAAGTACTACGTCCGGATGAGGATGCCCAACGGCTCCTTCCTCCAGCCGACCTTCGGAGCCGCCGGCGGCCTCGCGTCCAACGCCACGATCATCGACGTTCTGGACGGAGACGCCGAGCTCACCATGGGTGTGCGCAACCCGGCCGACTGGTGCGAGGACGACGCCCGGCTCAGCACGGTCTGCCAGGTCGCCGCCACCAAGTCCGGTGGCGTCCGCACCACGGTCACCTTCCCGTTCCGCGAGCGCGGCGACAGCAACACCGGCAACACGACCACTCTGTCCACCCGCAACGACACCGGCAACACCTACGGCGTCGCGTACCACAAGACGCAGCGCCGCATCTTCACCGGCGCCCATGCCAAGCGGCACACCGTCTACGGCCCTTCGGGGCAGGGCGCGATCTACGTCACCCCCCGGGCGGGCGGCGCCACCACCCTTTTCACCGTTGTCCCGAACGCGGGCACCACCGCCCACCAGGACTCCGTCCGCTTCGACGGCCCCTTCGTCGGCGTGGTCGGCAAGGAGTCCCTCGGCGACATCGACATCTCCGAGGACAACCGCCAGCTGTACGTCGTCAACCTCAACGACCGCAGGCTCTACACCTACGACACCAGCCAGCCCACCGCCGCCGCCCCGGTGACCTCGGTCGCCATCCCCAACCCCGGCTGCCGGGCCGCCTCCGACTGGCGGCCCTTCGGCCTCGGCGTCCGCGACGGGGTCGTCTACGTCGGCGGAGTCTGCTCCGCGGAGTCCTCGCAGAACGCCGCCGACCTCAAGGCGGTCGTCTGGACGTACAACCCGGTCACCGCGACCTTCGCCCCGACACCCCTCCACCAGCAGCCGCTCACCTTCCCGCGCGGCGAGGCGAACGTCCAGGTCCCCGGCTACAACCGCTGGTTCCCGTGGACCGTGGGCGCATCCAGCTTCCCCCAGCAGCTCATCGCACACCCCGAGCCCCTGCTCAGCGACATCGCCATCGAGAGCAACGGCGACATGGTCCTCGGATTCCGCGACCGGTTCGCGGACATGACCGGCCACGAAATGCCCAACGCCAACCCCGCCTACGGCAACAGCGGCACCACCGACTCCGGCGGCGACCTCAACCGCGCCTGCCGCAAGGCCGACGGCACCTTCGAGTGGGAGGGCACGGGCAACTGCCCGAACAACGCCCCCACCCGCCCCAACGGCGGCCAGCCCGCCAACGTCGTCGAGTTCTACCCCGGCGACTTCGTGCCCAACGCCCACCTGGAGACCGCCCAGGGCGCCATCGGCCTCCACTTGCGCGAACAGCGGATCGCCTCCACCGCCATGGACCCGGCCAGCCAGTTCTTCACCGGCGGCACCGCCTACTTCGACCGCCAGAACGGTGGCCGCGGAGCCAACCCCGGCGAGCACGGCTTCACGCTCCAGAAGCTCAACGACCCCCTCGACGGCGGTTTCGGCAAGGCCAACGGCCTCGGCGATCTGGAAGTCCTCTGCGACGAACCGGCCGTCCAGATCGGCAGCCGCGTCTGGTACGACAAGAACAAGGGCGGCGCCCAGAGCGTCGACGACGACGAACCCGGCATCCCCGGCGTCACCGTCCAGCTCCTGGCCGAGGACGGCACCGTGATGGCCACCGTCCGCACGGGCGTCGACGGCGCCTACTACTTCGGCCCCGAGCACGGCGTCCGCCCCAACACCAAGTACAAGGTCCGCTTCGACAAGTCCACCGCGGACACCAGCGTGATCAACTCCCGCCGCCCGCCCGCTGCGAGCGGCCTCGTCTGGTCGCCCGTACAAGCCAACGGGGCACCCGCGGACCTCAACTCCGACGCGGTTCCCGACACGACCAACACCGGCCAGTACGCCACCGCCGAAGTGACCACCGGCGCCCCCGGCACCGTCGACCACTCCATCGACGCCGGCCTGTACCTCAACCGCCTCTGAGCGGTACGGGGCGTACGCCCGGCTGCCGCAGCAGCAGTGCCTTCGTCGCTGCGGCAGCCGGTCCGGTGCGCCTCCAGGCGGCAACGTCCCCGCGGACTGCCCCGAGGCCCGGGAGATGGCGCAAGGAGTTCCGCGGCTGGTGGCGGGCGCCGAGCGACCTCGCGGCCGCCGACGGGGACGGCACCAGCACCCGCAACGAACACGTCACCACCTGGGTCGACTTCGTCACCAACGACGACCCTGACGCCCCGGTCCGCCGCATCCTCGGCCGCCCTGGGTGACACCTTGCGGCTGTTCCTCACCGAGGTCTGGGATCCCGCCTCGCCGAAGGCGGACCAGGACAAGGTCGCCCGCAGTGCTGGCTGCCGGAACCCCGGATCTGAGAACGGACATCTCGTGGTCATGAAGAAGTGTCCGCCGGAGTTCGAGGTGGACGCGGTCGCGCTGTACGAGTCGCGGCCGGGAGTGATGATCAGGGCGGCTTAGGATGTGGATGGAGTGATCACGGGGGGGGAATTCGTGAATGTGGACATTGGGACGTACTACGTGCGGCAAGGCGCGGGAGGTGCGAGCTCAGCCGCCGAGAAGGCGTTGGAGAATCTCCGGAAGTCCCTAGATTCGAGCGACACGGCAGCCGGCGCCCACCACGGCTGGGCCTCGCCCAGCGAACGCTCTTCCATGCGACCGAGCTGGCGCGCGAGCACGGGCTGAGCATCGAGGACGGCCGAGCCGTGGGCGCGTACACGGGAGCTGCACCCGTCGGCCCGAACGTCCCGCAGAACGTTCGCGACGCCCACACCAAGGAACTGGGCCGGATATCCGAGGTCAACGGGCTGATAGAGGAGGCCCTGCGCGAAGCCTACGAGGCGGACGCGAAAGCCTCCGCCGAACTGGACAAGCTCGCGAAGACCATCAACGTCTCCGACACCTCGCAGGCGCACAACGAGATCCTCGTCGAGGCGTCGCACGTCGAATTCGACATCCTCAGGGCGGATATCCCCGTCGGGAAGGATCCGCCGACCACTGGGACAAGAAGGACGACCTCGACTACGGGGCGCTCGGCAACTGCACCAATTTCGTGTCGTCGAGCCTGGACGCGAGCGGCATGAGGAAGAAGATCGACCCTTGGACGGGGCTGACGGGCGACGACGCCTGGGGCCGCCAGAGCGGGACCGGTTGGGACTGGCTCGACCAGCACGCGTACCACTCCGAGTCATGGGCACGGGCCGAGGGACTGCAGAACTTCCTGCTGCGCCACGGCAGCAAGGAGGTGCCGAGGACGGAGGCACGGCCCGGTGACATCGTCTTCTACGAGCAGGTGGCTCCCGGCACGGAAACCGCCTCCGGCGAGACCCACCACGCCGCCGTCGTCACCTCGGTCACCCCGGACGGAGACATCAAGCTGACCCAGCACACGAGCTCGTTCCGGAACGTGAGTCTGGACAGCCGGGAACACATCGCGAACAGGAACGGGGGCGAGCAGCGCATCCGGATTGTCCGCCCGGAACCGGATTGGTACTGATGGCCACCACCTCGCCCTCCCCCGCCGCGAGCGACGGCACGGCGCGCCCGCGTGCCGTCACGCCGGGCACGGTGACGGCGGCGCTGCTGGTGCCGCTGCTGACCGTGGCCGGTGTGGCTACCTCCCTGCACACGCAGGAGATCGAGCACGGGTGGGCCGACCGGCAGCGCGAAGCCTGCCGGCACCTGCCCTTCCCGGTGGCGGAGTACGTTGCGGGGTGGGCCGGCGTCGGCCTCGGCCTGGCGGCGGTGGCCGTGTGCGTGCTGCTCGCACGGCGGCTGCGCGGACGGTACGGCCGCCGGCTCGGGGAGAGCTGGTCGGGTCTCGTCGCCGGTACCACCGTCTGGTTCAACGTTCTGGCGATCCCGATGGAACTGATCCAGCTGTACGTCGTCCACACGGCCGCCGCGGCGGGGATCAACCTCGGCGACGGGTGCTGACGAGCCCGATCACGGTGGGCGGGTGAGATGTCGGGGCCAACGGCTCTCGTCGGGGCTGCAATGGTGCCCGGGACCGCCCGGCTCGAGTGTCACTGGCGTCGGGTCACGACACCCCGGTGAATCTGGAAGGGTTGGCCCGGCGCAAAACCTGCGCCCGAACGCGTACCGCCTCCGTCGACCGGGAGAGAAGCATGACCATCAAGGACATCGGGCCCGAACCCCAGAGTTTCGACCTCGAGCAGGCGACGCTGGAGAACACCAACTACCGCTCGGTCGCCTGGTCCGGGAAGTACCTCCAGCTGACCCTCATGTCGATCCCGGTGGGCGAGGACATCGGCCTGGAGGCCCACCCGGAGACCGACCAGTTCCTCCGGCTCGACGCGGGCCGCGGCCGCGTCCAGATGGGCAGTGCGAAGGACAACCTCGACTTCGACCAGGAGGTCGAGGACGGCTGGGCGGTCTTCGTACCCGCCGGCACCTGGCACAACGTCACCAACACGGGTGACGAGCCCCTGCAGCTCTACGCCGTCTACGCCCCCGTCCACCACGCCCCGGGCAAGATCCACGCGACCTTCGCCGACGCGGAACGCGACGAGGACTCGGGCAACGACGAGCCCCCGACCTGGTCGGTCCAGCCCACCCGCCACCCCGCGGACAAGCACGCCTGACCACCAGCGGGGGCAACCTTCCCGCCGGCCCAGGGAAACGAGCAAGCCTCAGGTCGCTGACCTGGGGCTTTGCTATCGCGCGGAGGTCGGTGTCCTAGGGACCCCGTCCGCCGCCCTACGGGGAGCGAAGCGGATGGGGGCCTGGAAGCGGGCCTTGCGCGCGGCGCGGCGGAAGACCGTGAGGACGGCCGGGCCCGCCAGGCAGATGCAGACGAAGTTGGTGACGGCGCGGCCGGTGTCCCAGCCGAGGGAGGTGGCCAGGTCGAAGGCGAGGTAGCGCTGGAACTGCTCGGTGAAGGGCAGGCCGGGCAGGTAGGCGATGGAGCTGTTCGGGTCGAGGGAGAAGGGCCAGAAGGAGAGGTTGAGGAGGAAGCCGAAGAGGTAGCCGGAGACGGAGCCGTAGACGGCGAGCATCAGGACCTCGCGGCGGCCCGTCGCCCGGGGGAGGAAGCCCGCGAGCATGCCGACGAAGGCGCAGCCGAACATCTGGTACGGCATCCAGGGCCCGAGCCCGCCCGTGATGAGGGCGGAGGCGAACAGCGAGGTGCAGCCCAGGGTGAAGCCGAAGCCCGGACCGTAGACCCGGCCGGCGAGGACCAGGATGTTCCCGGGGCCACGAGGAACGGCCAGAAGAAGGCGACGACGCCGAGGAAGGCCGCCATGGCGATGACGATGCCGGCGCGTGCCTTGATCCGGATGGCTGCGGCACGTGCGGTCATGAGGCCCGGTCCGTCCCAAGGTCGGTGAGGGTGGCTGTCGCCTGGGCGACCGTGAGGTACGGGAGCGGGGCGAGGATCTTCGTGGTCTGCGGGGCGAAGACGGGGGAGGCGACGATGACCTCGGTGGTGGGACCGTCGGCGACGACGTCGCCCTCGGCCATGACCACGACGCGGTCGGCGGCGCGGGCGACGAACTCGACGTCGTGGGTGGAGATCACCACGGCGCGTCCTTCGGCGGCCAAGTCGTCGACGATGCGGATCAGCTCGGTCTTGGCCCGGTAGTCGAGGCCGCGGGTGGGCTCGTCGAGGAGCAGCACCCCGGGTGCCGCGGTCAGCTGGATCGCGAGGACGAGGGCGAGCTTCTGGCCCTCGGACAGGTCGCGGGGGTGGGTGGCGTCGGGGATGCCGGGCGCCAGCCGGTCCAGGACGGCGCGGGCCCGGACCCCGTCGGCGGCGACCCCGGACTCGGTGTCGGCCTGATCCAGTTCCTGCTCCACGCTCTCCAGGTAGAGGAGGTCGGTGGGGGTCTGCGGGACCAGCCCGACCAGCTGCCGGGCCTCGGCGGCGGACAGCTTCCGCGGATCCCGGTGCGGCCGGGCGCCGTCGGGTGCCACGACGGCCACGGAGCCGGCCTTGCGCGGCCCGGAGCCCTGGAGGGCCCACAGCAAGGAGGACTTGCCCGAGCCGTTGCGGCCCATGAGCGCGGTGATCTCGCCCCCGCGCAGGTCCAGGTCGACCTCACGGACGGCCGGGAAGCAGTACGCATCGCACTCCGGGTACTCCGACTCACGGCGCCTTCGGGCCCGTTCACGGTTGCGGGGCGTACCCTCCTTCATCGCTAATCGGTCTTGTTGAGTACCGGTAGTCAGTGTTACGTTCTACTGGTAGTCAACGACGCTGAATAGCTCGGGGAGGAGGCGTTCCATGGCCAAGCTGCTGACCGAGATGCTCAAGGGCACGCTGGAGGGCATCATCCTCGCGTCACTGGCCGGCAGGCCCGCCTACGGGTACGAGATCACGGCACGCCTGAGGGAGCAGGGCTTCTCCGACATCGCCGAGGGGACCGTCTACGCGCTGCTCATCAGGATGGAGAAGCGTGGTCTCGTCGACGTGGAGAAGGTCGCCTCGGAGAAGGGGCCGCCGCGCAAGGTGCACTCCCTCAACGCCCGGGGGCGGGAATATCTCGAAGAGTTCTGGGGGACGTGGAGCTTCCTCGCGGAACGACTGGAACAGCTCCGCGAAGGGGAGGGCGGGTAGTCATGTCCGAGGTGGAGAAGAGCGGGATCATCGCGAAGGTGATCGGGCCCAAGAAGCGGTGGAGGGCGTACAAGGCGCGCGTCAAGGAGCTGCCCGGGGGGTACCGGGCGTCCGTCGAGGCGATCGAGCGGCACCTGATGCACTTCGTGCCGGTCGACGCCGACAGCAACGCGTCGATGTTCGAGGACCTGGCGGACCTGTTCGAGCAGGCCGCCGCGGACGGCACGCCGATCCGCGAGATCGTCGGGGAGGACCCGGTGGAGTTCGTCGAGGCCTTCGCCCAGAACTACTCGGACGGTGGGTACGTCCCCGCCCGGGCGCGCAAGCGGCTCACCGAGGACATCGAGCGCGCAGCCGCCGAAGCCGACGGCGCGGCCTGACCGCGGCACGGCGCGTGGCCGAGGGGGAGGCTCCCGGCGGGTCACCCCCGCCGCATGTCGGCGGCAGCACCGCAAAGGCGACGGCGCGCATCGCGCCCGTCGCATCGAACTGGAGTTCGCAAGATCGAGCAGGGGGATTCACAGTGGGACAAGGCGACAAGGGCTTCTCCGGAGAAGGCCTGCGCAGGCTGTGGGAGGTGCTGTTACGGCCTGTGGAGTCCGGAAGGATTCCTGGGCTCGTCGCCCTGGTGAGCCGGGGCGAGGAGACGCACGTCGAAGCGATGGGGACGATGCGTCATGACGGCGGGCGGCCGATGAGCCGGGACACCATCTTCCGGATGGCCTCGACGACCAAGCCGGTCGCGTCCGCCGCGGCGATGGTCCTGCTGGACGAGTGCCGCATACGCCTGGACGACCCGGTGGACCGGTGGCTGCCCGAGCTCGCCGACCGGAAGGTGCTGAGGCGGCCCGACGGCCCGCTGGAGGACACCGTGCCGGCGCGGCGTCCGATCACCGTTCGGGACCTGCTCACCTCCACGCTCGGGCTGGGGCTGGACATGACGGCGCCGACCTCGCCGATCATGGGCGCGTTCTTCGAGCGGGGGGTGTACGGCCAGGAGGACGGATGGCTGCTGCCGGCGCCGGAGCCGGACGAGTGGATGCGCCGCCTGGGCACGCTCCCGCTGATGCACCAGCCGGGGGAACGGTGGCTGTACAACGTCGGCGACGACGTGCTCGGAGTGCTGGTGGCCCGGGTCACCGGCCGGTCGTTCGAGGCGTTCCTGCGCGAGCGCGTCTTCGAGCCGCTGGGGATGAAGGACACGGGGTTCCACGTGCCCGCCGACAAGATCGACCGGCTGCCGCCCCTGTACGCCCCCGATCCGCGGACCGGGGAGTTCACCGTTGCGGACGAGGCCGAGGGGGGACACCACAGCAGGCCCCCGGCGTTCCAGTCCGGCGGCGGCGGACTCGACTCCACCGTCGACGACTACCACGCCTACTTCCGGATGCTGCTGGGCCACGGGACGCACGGCGGCCGGCGGATCCTGTCCCGGCCCGCCGTCGAGCTCATGACCACCAACCGTCTCCCCGCCGAGCAGCTGGCCGACCGGGAAGACCGCGCCCGCAAGGTCGTCCACCTGTCGCACGGCCAGGGGCAGCACGGCGGCTGGGGCTTCGGGATGGCGGTGCGCACCTACCGCGGCGACTACGCGCCCATCGGCCAGTTCGGCTGGGACGGCGGGACCGGCACCACCACGTACGCCGACCCGGACAACGGGATCGTCGGCATCCTCCTCACCCAGACCGGGATGTCCACTCCGGATTCGGCGCGCCTCATCAGCGACTTCTGGACCACCCTCTACCGGGCGGTCGAGGACTGACCTGCCGTCCTGGTCGAGGGCGGCCCGCGGCCGACGTGGCCCGGCAGTGATCTGCCGGGCCACCCGCCGGTCGGCGCGTGTCAGTTCGCCTCTCGAAGTGCCGGCGGCACGACGGTGGCGCTCGTCACGACCTGGTTCCTTCCATCCGGTCCTTCGCGGGGATGGTGGGTTGCGGGACGGGTGCGGCGGCCCGGCGTCGGGGCAGCGCGCCGATGGCCACGACCGCCGCGAGTACGAAGAGGGCGGCGGTGACGGCCAGGCTCAGGGCGTAGCCGTCGTTGAGCGCGGCGGGATCGGTGGCGGTCCCGGTGCGGTGTGCGGCGATGGTGGCGAGGGCTGCCAGGCCGACGCAGCCGCCGAGTTGGCGGGAGCTGTTCATGAGGCCGGAGGCCATGCCGGCCTCGTGCGGGGCGACTCCGGTGGTCGCGGCGGCGGCGACCGGGGCCAGGACCAGTCCGGCGCCGACGCTGGTGATGATGGACGGGCCGAGTACGTCGGTGAGGAAGCCGCCGTCGGGGGTGATGAAGGCGAACCAGCCGAGGCCCGCGGCGGCCATCAGGGCGCCGGGCACCAGGGACGTACGGGGGTTGCGGTGGGCGGTGACGCGGGTTGCCACGATGGTGCCCGCGACCAGGCCCGCGGAGAAGGGCAGGAACGCGGCGCCGGTCGCCGCCGCACCCATGCCCAGGACCTGCTGCATGTACAGGGAGACGAAGTAGAACGCCGCGAACTGCCCGGCCGCGGCCAGGAACACGAGCACGTTGGCGCCGGCGACCCAGCGGCTGCGGAGAAGGCCGAGCCGCAGGAGAGGGCTGGACACCCTGGATTCGGCGAAGACGAAGGCGACCAGTAACGCGGCCGCGGCGGCGAGGGTCGTCAACGTGGCCGGGGAGCCCCAGCCACGGGTGTCGGTGCGTACGACACCGAACACCAGCAGCCCGATTCCGCCGGTCGCGAGGACCGCGCCGAGCCCGTCCAGCCTCTCGCGCCGGGCGGGCCGTGTCGAGGCGGGCACGCCTGCGGGGACCAGCGCGAGAGCCGCCGCGACGATGGGGAGGTTGATCAGCATCACCCAGCGCCAGCCCGCGTATTCGGTCAGCAGTCCACCCGCCAGCACGCCCAGTGCGCCCCCCGCGGCGTTCACGGCGCTCCACACTCCGAGCGCGCGGACGCGTCGTGGACCCTCGGGGAAGGTCGTGGTGAGCATAGCCAGCGCGGCCGGCGCGGCCGCGGCGGCGCCCAGGCCCTGACCGGCCCGGGCGGCGATCAGCTGCCAGGGCAGCTGGGCCAGCCCGCCCGCCAGCGAGCACAGGCCGAAGACGGCGAGGCCCAGCACGAACAGCCGTCGGCGGCCGAACAGATCGCAGGCGCGGCCGCCCAGCAGGAGGAACCCGCCGAACGTGAGCGCGTAGACGTGGACGACCCAGGACAGGTCGAGCGGCGCGAATCCCAGTGCGGTGCGGATCGCGGGGAGTGCGACGTTGACCACCGACATGTCCAGGGCAACGACGAACTGGGCCACGGCTGCTGCGGCGAGCACCGCGCCGGGGCGCCCTCGTGAGTTTTTATACATGTATGGAAAGTACCGTCAGGGGGCGGCTGTTGTCGATACTCCGGGGGGCCGCCGCCCGCTGCCCCGTTCCCGGGGCCCGTATCCATGGGGGCGAGGGTGGGACATCCAGAACTTCGCCGGTGCCGATGCGAGAGGCTGGTGTCGCGTGGCTGTTTCGGTGTTCGGGAGTGGAGGAGCCGCGCTGCCTCGTCGACGCCCCCGACGAGAGCGTCGACCCGGGCGGGGCCGCAACAGAAGGATCCGGCACCCGGGGGCTGGACTGGCTAGGCTCAGAGCATGGTGCGGAGCGGTGCGGGCGACGTCGACGGGTATCTGGCCGAGCTGCCGGACGGGCGCAGGGATGCCCTGACCAGGCTGAGGCGGCTGTGCCGGGCCGAGCTCAAGGGGTTCGACGAGGTCATGGCGTACGGCATGCCCGCCTACGAGCGGGAGGGTGCCGCCGAGATCGCCTTCGCGAGTCAGAAGCAGTACGTCTCCTTCTACCTCATGCGCAGCGATGTCCGGGAGGCGTTCGAGGAGCGGCTGGCCGGACAGGACATGGGCAAGGGGTGTCTGCGGTTCCGCAAGCCGGGGGACATCGATTTCGACCTGGTACGCGACCTGCTGAGGGCTGTGGCGGCTGCCCCGGGCACGATCTGCTGACGGCGGGGCCCGCTCCGGCGGGCCCCGGTCGACCTCCCTTCAGGGTTCGAAGCGGTAACCCATGCCCGGTTCCGTGATCAGGTACCGGGGGTGGGAGGGGTCCGCTTCGAGCTTCCGCCGTAGCTGGGCCATGTAGACGCGCAGGTAGTTCGTGTTGTCGCTGTAGGTCGGGCCCCAGACTTCGAGCAGCAGCCGGCTCTGGGAGACCAGGTGACCCGGGTGGGTGACGAGGATCTCCAGCAGGTGCCACTCCGTCGGGGTGAGCCGTACGGTCAGGTCGCCGCGCTGGACCTTCTTGGCGAGCAGGTCGATGGTGAACCCGTCGGTCGCCACCAGAGTGATGTCGCTGGTCCGCTGCTCCGGATCCGCCTGCCGCCGGGTGGCCGCGCGGAGCCGGGCCAGGAGTTCGTCCATGCTGAAGGGCTTGGTGACGTAGTCGTCGGCACCGGCGTCCAGTGCCCGGATCTTCTCCTCCGAGGTGTGCCGGGCGGACAGGACGAGGATCGGGACGCGGCTCCACCCCCGCACCCCCTTGATGACGTCGATGCCGTCCATGTCGGGCAGCCCGAGGTCGAGGACGATGACGTCGGGTTTGCGGGCCGCCGCGAGCCGCAGGGCGGAGCTGCCGTCGGGGGCCTCCTCGACTTCGAACTTCCGCGCCTGGAGATTGATCTTGAGCGCGCGGACGAGCTGGGGATCGTCCTCCACCACCAGCACCCGGGTCATCGGCGTGCAGCCTTCCTTCTTCGTGGGCGGAACGGTGAGGAGCCGGCGGGGTGCGAACGGTGCGCACCCCGCCGGCTCCCGGCCCGTGTGAGGCGAACCATCAGTTCTCGGTCAGTGCCTTGAGGGCGGTGTTGAGTTCGAGGACGTTGACGCGGGGTTCGCCCATGAAGCCGAGGGTGCGGCCCTGGGTGTGGTCGGCGACGAGCTCCTCGACCCGCTTGACGTCGAGCCCGTTGCGCTCGGCGACCCGGTGGACCTGGAGTTCGGCGTAGGCGGGGGAGATGTTCGGGTCGAGGCCGGAGCCGGAGGAGGTGACCGCGTCGGCCGGTACGTCCTGGGGCCTGACCTTGTGGGTCGCCGTCGAGTTGTCGTCGACCACGGCCTCCTTGGCGTCGGTGACCAGCTTGACGAGGTCCGGGTTGTCGCCGGCCTTGTTGGTGGCGCCGGAGAGGATCAGGGAGTACTGGGTGTTGACGCTGTTGCTGCCGAGGCCGTTGGAGGGCCGGGGCTGGAACCACTTGAGGTCCGGCTTGGCCGCCTCTTCGGCGTCGTCGGGGTCGTTCTTGGGGAGGTCGTACCTCTGTCCGATGAGGGAGGAGCCGACGACGTTGCCGCTCTTGTCCTTGATCTCGGAGCCGTTGGCCTTGTTGTTGAACAGGGCCTGGGCGACCCCGGTGACGGCGAGGGGGTAGAGCACGCCGCACACGAGCGTCAGGACGAGCAGGGCCCTCAGGCCCGCGCCGATCAGGCGTGCTGTGTTGCCTGCGGAGTTGTTCATGGCGGGTATCAGCCGATTCCGGGGATGAGGGAGATGAGCAGGTCGATGATCTTGATGCCGATGAACGGGGCGATCAGGCCGCCGACGCCGTAGAGGCCGAGGTTGCGGCGGAGCATCTTGTCGGCGCTGGTCGGCCTGTACCGGACGCCCTTGAGGGCGAGCGGGACGAGGGCGATGATGATCAGCGCGTTGAAGATGACGGCGGACAGGATGGCCGATTCGGGGGAGGCCAGGCCCATGATGTTGAGCTTGTCCAGGCCCGGGTAGACCACGGCGAACATGGCGGGGATGATCGCGAAGTACTTCGCCACGTCGTTGGCGATGGAGAAGGTGGTCAGGGCGCCGCGGGTGATGAGGAGCTGCTTGCCGATCTCGACGATCTCGATGAGCTTGGTGGGGTTGGAGTCGAGGTCGACCATGTTGCCGGCCTCCTTGGCGGCCGACGTGCCCGTGTTCATGGCGACACCTACGTCGGCCTGGGCGAGGGCGGGGGCGTCGTTGGTGCCGTCGCCGGTCATCGCGACGAGCTTGCCGCCGGCCTGCTCCCGCTTGATGAGGGCCATCTTGTCCTCGGGGGTGGCCTCGGCGAGGAAGTCGTCGACACCGGCCTCCTCGGCGATGGCCTTCGCGGTGAGCGGGTTGTCGCCGGTGATCATGACGGTCTTGATGCCCATGCGGCGCAGCTCGTCGAACCGCTCGCGCATGCCCTCCTTGACGACGTCCTTGAGGTGGATGACACCCAGGACCCGGGCACCGTTCTCGTCCTCGACGGCGACGAGCAGCGGGGTCCCGCCGGCCTGCGAGATCGCGTCGGTGAGCGCCTGCGCGTCGTCCGCGACGGAACCCCCGCGCTCGTTCACCCAGGAGATGACCGAGCCGGTCGCACCCTTGCGGACCTTGCGGCCGTCGACGTCCACTCCCGACATGCGGGTCTGGGCGGTGAAGACGATCCATTCGGCGTGGGCGAGTTCGCCCTGGTGGCGCTCTCGCAGCCCGTACTTCTCCTTGGCCAGGACCACGATGGAGCGGCCCTCGGGGGTCTCGTCGGCGAGGGAGGACAGCTGGGCGGCGTCGGCCAGCTCGGCTTCCGTCGTGCCCTTGACGGGGACGAACTCGGAGGCCTGGCGGTTGCCGAGGGTGATGGTGCCGGTCTTGTCGAGCAGCAGCGTGGAGACGTCACCGGCGGCTTCGACGGCCCGGCCGGACATGGCCAGGACGTTGCGCTGGACGAGGCGGTCCATGCCTGCGATGCCGATCGCGGACAGCAGGGCGCCGATGGTGGTGGGGATCAGGCAGACCAGCAGGGCGGTCAGCACGATCATCGACTGCTCGGCGCCGGCGTAGATCGCGAAGGGCTGGAGGGTGACGACGGCGAGCAGGAAGACGATGGTGAGGGACGCGAGCAGGATGTTGAGCGCGATCTCGTTGGGTGTCTTCTGCCGGGCGGCGCCTTCCACGAGCGCGATCATGCGGTCGATGAAGGTTTCGCCGGGCTTCGTCGTGATCTTGATGACGATCCGGTCGGAGAGGACCTTGGTGCCGCCGGTGACCGCGCTGCGGTCGCCGCCGGATTCCCGGATGACGGGCGCGGATTCGCCGGTGATGGCGGACTCGTCGACGGAGGCGACGCCCTCGACGACGTCACCGTCGCCGGGGATGACGTCGCCGGCCTCGCAGACGACGAGGTCGCCGATGCGCAGCTCGGTGCCGGGGACCTGTTCCTCGCCCCGGCCGTCCTGGGTCAGGCGGCGGGCGACGGAGTCGGTCTTGGCCTTGCGCAGGGTGTCGGCCTGGGCCTTGCCCCGGCCCTCGGCCACCGCTTCCGCGAGGTTGGCGAAGATCGTGGTGAGCCACAGCCAGGCGGTGATCGCCCAGCCGAACCAGTCCGTCGGGTCCTTGACGGCCAGCACGGTGGTGACCACCGAGCCGATCAGGACCACGAACATGACCGGGGACTTGATCATGATCCGGGGGTCGAGCTTGCGCACGGCGTCCGGGAAGGACTTCAGCAGCTGCTTGGGGTCGAACAGCCCTCCGCCGACGCGGCCGCCTTCCGGCTTCTGGCCGGTGGGTACGTCCTGGTGCGGGGCACGGGTCGGAGTCACGGTCGACATGACGTCCTCTTGCTTCCTGGTGTCGGAGGTCATGACGCCAGCCCTTCGGCGAGCGGGCCCAGCGCGAGGGCCGGGAAGTAGGTCAGACCGGTGATGATGATGATCGTGCCGACGAGCAGGCCGGCGTAGAGCGGCTTGTCCGTGCGCAGGGTTCCCGCCGTCTCGGGGACGGGCTTCTGCTCGGCGAGCGAGCCGGCCAGCGCGAGGACGAACACCATGGGCAGGAACCGGCCGAGCAGCATGGCGAGGCCGATGGTGGTGTTGAACCACTGGGTGTCGGCGTTCAGGCCCGCGAAGGCGGAGCCGTTGTTGTTGGCGCCGGAGGTGTAGGCGTAGAGGACCTCGGAGAAGCCGTGGGCGCCGGAGTTGAGCATCGAGTGCGGCGGGGTGGGCAGGGCCATCGCGGCGGCGGTGAAGCAGAGCACCAGGGCCGGGGTGATGAGGATGTAGCAGGCGGCGAGCTTGATCTCGCGAGTGCCGATCTTCTTGCCGAGGTATTCGGGGGTGCGGCCGACCATCAGTCCGGCGATGAACACCGCGATGATCGCCATGACCAGCATGCCGTAGAGACCGGAGCCGACACCGCCGGGCGCGATCTCGCCCAGCTGCATGCCCAGCATCGCGATGCCGCCGCCGAAGCCGGTGAAGGAGGAGTGGAACGAGTTCACCGCGCCCGTGGACGTGAGGGTGCTGGCCACCGCGAAGATCGACGAGCCGCCGATCCCGAAGCGGGTCTCCTTGCCCTCCATCGCCCCGCCGGCGACGTCGAACGCCGGTCCGTGGTGGGCGAACTCGGTCCACATCATCAGGGCGGTGAAGCCGATCCAGATGACGGCCATCGTCGCGAGGATCGCGTAGCCCTGGCGCAGGTTGCCGACCATCCGGCCGAAAGTGCGGGTCAGCGCGAAGGGGATGACGAGGATGAGGAAGATCTCGAAGAGGTTGGAGAAGGGGGTGGGGTTCTCGAAGGGGTGGGCGGAGTTGGCGTTGAAGTAGCCGCCGCCGTTCGTGCCCAGTTCCTTGATGACCTCCTGGGAGGCGACCGCGCCGCCGTTCCACTGCTGGGTGCCGCCCAGGAACTGGCCGACCTCGTGGATGCCGGCGAAGTTCTGGATCGCACCGCAGGCGACCAGGACCAGCGCGCCGATCACCGAGAGCGGCAGCAGGATCCGGACGGTGCCGCGGACCAGGTCGGCCCAGAAGTTGCCCAGTTCACCGGTACGGGAGCGCGCGAAGCCCCGTACCAGGGCGACCGCGACGGCCATGCCGACGGCGGCCGAGACGAAGTTCTGTACCGCGAGGCCGCCGGTCTGCACGACGTGGCCCATGGCCTGCTCGCCCGCGTAGGACTGCCAGTTGGTGTTGGCCACGAAGGAGGCGGCGGTGTTGAAGGCCTGGTCCGGGTCGATCGAGGCGAAGCCGAGTGAGCCGGGCAGGACGCCCTGCAGGCGCTGGAGCAGGTAGAGGAAGAGGACGCCGACCGCCGAGAAGGCGAGGACGGCGCGGAGGTACGCGGGCCAGCGCATCTCGGCCGAGGGGTTGGCGCCGATGACCTTGTAGATCCACTTCTCCGGCTTGTAGTGCTTCTCGGAGGAGTAGACGCGGGCCATGTAGTCGCCCAGCGGGCGGTAGGCCAGGGCGAGCGCGGCGATCAGTGCGAGGAGCTGGAGGACACCAGCGGTCTGGGGACTCATGCCGGCTCAGAACCTCTCCGGGTACACGAGGGCGAGGACGAGGTATCCGAGCAGGGAGACGGCCACGACGAGGCCGACGATGTTCTCGACGATCACAGCTTGGCCACCCCTCGGGCGATGAGAGCCACCAGCGCGAACACCGCGACCGTGGTGACGACGAAGGCCAGATCGGCCATCGTGAGCTCCTGATGAAGTGATGAAGTGGAATCGGCCGGAGTGGCCGAGATCGAGCAAAGCGCGAGTGGGGCTCCGCGTTAAGACACCTTGACGGGGTCCATACGGGGGCGGGGCGACCCTTGACGCAGCCCTGACGCGGAGCCCCGGATTCAGAACCTCTCGGGCCTGATCAGCGCGGTCACCGGAGGGCCGAGCAGACACAGCGCGACGATCACACGTGCCCTGGCAAGGCCCTGACGCGTCCCATACGATCTGCCGGGTTCGGCGTACGGAAGGCGTGAAGAGTGGTCCGGCCGGCGTATGGATCTCGCCAAGGTGGCCGGCGGCCGCGGTGAGCGGCTCCGACGCTGTCCTCACTCTGCCCACTTCGGAGGAACGGCGACATGGCGATACACACAGGAGAACCGACCGCTGCCGGCCAGGGGCCGGGTCAGGAGGAGCCCCCTGATACCGGCGCCGGGCCGGCGGCCGAGCCGGGGGAGCGGCACAAGCTGACCGCGCTCCAGGGCCTCGCCGCGCTCTCCCTGGACGCCATGGCCTCCGTCGCCTACGGCCCGGAGTCGATCGTGCTCGTGCTCGCCGCGGCCGGGGGGTACGGCCTCGGCTTCACCCTCCCGGTGACCCTGGCGATCGCCGCGCTGCTGGCCGTACTGGTCGCCTCGTACCGACAGGTCATCGCCGCGTTCCCCGACGGCGGCGGCTCCTACGCGGTGGCCAAGCGGCACCTCGGCCCGCGTACGAGCCTGGTCGCCGCGGCCTCGCTGATCCTGGACTACGTCCTGAACGTCGCCGTGTCGGTCACCGCCGGTGTGGCCGCCCTGACCTCGGCGTTCCCCTCGCTGTACGGGGAGCGGGTGTGGATCTGCCCGGGCGTGCTCGTGCTGGTCACGGCCGTGAACCTGCGCGGCGTCGTCGACTCGGCCAAGGCGTTCCTCGTGCCCACGGCCGTGTTCGTCGGCTCGATCCTCGCGATGATCACCGTCGGTCTGTTCCGCGACGGGCCGGTGTCCACCGAGACCGCCGCGGGGCACGCCTCCGCCCTCGGCGACGGCGCCACCACCGTCGGCGCGCTGCTCCTGCTCAAGGCCTTCGCCGCAGGCTGCTCCGCACTCACCGGCGTCGAGGCCGTCGCCAACGCCGTACCCTCCTTCCGGGCACCGGCCGCCCGCCGCGCCCAGCGCACCGAGGTCGCCCTCGGGGCGCTGCTCGGCGTGATGCTGATCGGCCTGTCCCTGCTCATCGGCCGCTTCCACCTGCAGCCGGTGGAGGGCGTGACCGTCCTCGCCCAGCTCGCCGATGCCTCCTTCGGCCACAACGCGGCCTTCTACGTGGTCCAGTTCGCCACCGTGGTGCTGCTGGCGCTCGCCGCGAACACCTCCTTCGGCGGGCTGCCCGTCCTGATGAGCCTGCTGGCCCGGGACAACTACCTCCCGCACGTGTTCGCGCTCAAGGCCGACCGGCAGGTCCACCGGCACGGTGTGGTCTGGCTGGCCCTGGTGTCCGCCGCCCTGCTGCTGTTCTCCGGCGGAGACGCCAACACCCTGGTGCCGCTCTTCGCCATCGGGGTGTTCGTCGGCTTCACCATCTGCCAGGTCGGCATGGTCCGTCACTGGTCGCTGGAACGCCCCGCCCGCTGGCGGGCGAAAGCGGTGCTCAACGGCTTCGGCGCGCTGCTCACCGGTGTGTCCGCGGTCGTGGTGACGGCCACCAAGTTCACCGAAGGGGCCTGGCTGATCGTCGTGGCCCTGCCGCTGATCGTCCTGGCCTTCGAGAAGGTGCACCGCGCCTACGGGCAGATCGGTGAACGCCTGGAACTCGGCCGGGTCCCGCAGCCCCCGGAGCGCTCCCGCTCCCTGGTCGTCGTCCCCGTGTCGGGGCTGTCGCTGCTGACCTGCCGGGCGCTGACCGCGGCCCGCTCGCTCGGCGACGAGGTCCTGGCGGTGACCGTCACCCACCCGGCGCCCGAGGACCGGCGGGCCGCCGAAGCGCTGCGTCGGGACTGGGAGTTGTGGAACCCCGGCATCGAGCTCGTCGAACTCCCCTCACCGACCCGCTCGCTGGGCCGTCCCGTATCGGGCTACGTCCGCGAGCTGACGGAGCGGCAGCCGGAGACCCAGGTGACCGTCCTGATCCCGGAGACCGAGCCGGAACGCCTCTGGCAGCGGATGCTGCAGAACCAGCGCGGCTCGGTGGTCGCCCACGCGGTACGCCGGGACACCGACGCGGTGATCTGCCGACTGAGGTTCCGCATCACTGCGGACCCCCGCTGAGGTGCCTGCTGCCCGGGAGGGCCGGGGCCTACGCCGGGCTTACTCCGGGGCCGGGGCCGGGGCCGGGGCCGGGGCCTGCGCCGGAGCCTGGGCGGCGGCCGGGTGCCGGCCGGGTGGGGTCAGGGCGTGGCTGGCGATCACGGCGGCCTGGACGCGCCGCTCCACCCCCAGCTTGACGAACAGCCGCGAGATGATGTTCTTGACGGTCTTCTCCGCGAGGTACAGCCGTTTGCCGATCTCCCGGTTGGTGAGCCCCTCGCTGACCATGAGGAGGATCTCCTTCTCCCGGTCCGTGAAGCCGGGCAGCCCCGGGACCCGCTCCTCTTCGGGCACGTCCCCCCGCATGCGCGCCATCAGCCGTGTGGTGGCCCCGGGATCGAGCATCGACTGGCCGGCGGCCACCGTCCGGACGGCGGTCACCAGGTCGGTGCCGGTGATCTGCTTCAGGACGTACCCGGAGGCCCCCGCCATCACGGCGTCCAGCAGCGCGTCCTCGTCGTCGAACGAGGTGAGCATCAGGCAGGCGAGCCCGGGCATCCGCGAGCGCAGTTCACGGCACACGCTCACCCCGTCGCCGTCCTGGAGCCGTACGTCCAGGATCGCGACCCGGGGACGCAGCGCCGGAACGCGGATCAGTGCCTGTTCCGCCGTGCCCGCCTCGCCTACCACCGTCAGGTCGGGCTCGGCGTCCAGCAGGTCGTGCACTCCTCGGCGTACGACCTCGTGGTCGTCGAGCAGGAAGACGCGGATGGGCTCCGTCGCGGGGGAGGGGGCACCGCTGCCGGTCATGACGCAACTCCTTCGCCTGGGTTCGTTCGTCCTGGACGCACGAACACCGGCATCCTGCCCGTAGCACCGGCCGGACGGCCAGGGCCGATCGGCCCTGATCGACCCTGATCGGCCTTGATCGGCCCAGGGCCCCGGACGACCGGCACCGGCCCGGCCCTGCGGAAAGGGACCTTCGGCCCTGCCCCGAGGGCCTGCCGGGCCCTCCCGGGCGCGGGTGGCACCGGATGGACTGACGGGGCACGGGGAACGGCGCGACTCCACGGAGCCGCACGCAGCGTGGAGGACGCCATGACGACCGCCTTGATCGACCTGAAGACCGTGGCCCGGGACGACCGGGGTCTGCGGATGTCCCTGGCCGGAGAGCTCGACTTCTACACGGCCGGGCAAGTGGGGCCACGCCTGAGCGAACTCGCCGGGTCCGGCCACCGGAACATCGTCCTGGACCTGTGCGGCCTCTCCTTCTGCGACAGCGCCGGCATCGACCTCCTGACCCGGCTCAACCGCCACTGCCGTACGGCGGGAACGCGGCTCCTGCTGTGCGACGTCCCGCCCCTGGTGGTCAAGTCGATGCGGGTGCTCGCCGCCGACCACGACCTGAAGTTCGTCGTCTCGTGATCGCGGAGCCGAACGGAGCCGCAGGTCGGACCGCTGGTACGACGCCCGCCCGGCACATGCGGGAACTGGACAGGGCGGAGGCCCTGAGGCTCCTCGCCACGGTGTCGCTGGGCCGCATCGTCTTCACGCGGCACGCGCTGCCCGACGTTCGGCCGGTGAACCACCTCGTCGAGGGCGAGGACGTCGTCATCCGGATCCACGAAGGCGGGGCACTGGCGTCCCTGGCGGAACCCGCCGGTGCCCCCGGCGTGGTGGTGGCGTACGAAGCGGACGTCATCGATCCCGACACCCATCTCGGATGGAGCGTGGTCGTCACCGGCTACGCGCGACCGGTGGCCGTTGCCGAGGACGTCGACCGGTACGCGCACCTGCTGCGCCCCTGGGTGGGACGGCCGATGACCCGCGCCTTGCGGATCCGCCCGGATCTCGTCACGGGATTCCGCCTGGAGGCCGCGCCGCCGCCACCCGCCCTGGCGGTCCGCCGCTGACCCGGTGCCGCCCCCCCAGCCGCCCCGTCAGCCGCCGCCGGGAAGCGGCGCCCGCCACACGAGCGTGCTGCCGCCCTCCTCGGGAGTCTCCACGGTGAAGCTGCCGCCCGAACTCCGGGCCCGCTCGTCGAGGTTGCGCAGCCCGCTCCGGCGTCCCTGCGCGGGAATGCCCGTGCCGTTGTCCGAGACGGTCAGTACGATCTCGCCCCGTCCGGCCTTGAGGGTCACGCCGACCCGGGTCGCCCGCGCGTGGCGGGCCGCGTTGCTGAGGAGCTCGCCCAGCGCCGCCACCACGTGGTCGGCGATCTGCACCGGTACGTCGGTGTCGAGGAGCCCCTCCATGCTCAGGCGGGGCGGATGGCCGAGGGAGGTCGCCGCGTCACCGACGGCACGGGCGGCGCGTGCCCGCAGCCCGGGGCCGCCCTCGCGGTCCTTGGTGCGGAGCCCGAAGATCGTCGAGCGGATTATCTTGATGGTCTCGTCCAGGTCGTCGACCGCCCGGCCGACCCGCTCGGCAGCCCCTTCGTGCTCCACCAGCCGGGCGGCGCTCTGCAAGGTCATGCCGGTGGCGAAGAGTCGCTGGATGGCCAGGTCGTGCAGGTCGCGGGCGATCCGGTCGCGTTCCTCCAACAGTGCTATCTGCTCGGCGTCCCGGCGCCGTTCCGCCAGCTCCAGAGCGATCGCCGCCTGACCCGCGAAAGCGACGATCGGCTCCAACTCGCCCTCGCCGAAGGCCGGATCCCCCGCCGAGCGCGAGAGCAGCAGCACACCGCGGCTCTCGCCGCCCGCAGTGCCCAAGGGCACCGCCACGGCAGGTCCCAGACCGTCCCGCCCCCGCATCCGGTCCTCGGCAGGGTAGCGCCCGTCGCCCGAGGCCTGCAGCGCCGTCACGGGCTTGCCCGCCCGGTGCGCGGCCCCGGAGAGCGTGCCGTCGAAGGGGATGACGAGGCCCTGCCACGAGGCTCCGTCCGCCCCGGCGGCGAACTCCACGACCAGACCGTCGACGCCGTCCACCGGCACGGCGATGTTCGCGAGCCGCGCCCCGGTGATCTCCTGGGCACGCCGGGCGAGGAGCTCCAGCACCGCCGGGCGCGAACTGCCGGACAGCAGGCTCTCGGTGATCTCCGCATTGGCCCTGAGCCACAACTGCTGGCGCTGCGCCCCCTCGTAGAGCCGCGCGTTGTCGATCGCCACGCCCGCCGCCACGGAGAGGGTGGAGATCACGGTCTCGTCCTCGGTGTCGAAGTCGACCCCGCCCCGCTTGTCGGTCAGATAGAGGTTTCCGAACACCTCGTCACGGACCCGGATCGGCACGCCGAGGAACGTGCGCATGGGCGGATGATGGGCCGGGAACCCGTACGAGGAGGAGTGCGCTCCGAGATCGGTCAGCCGCAGGGGCTCCGGGTGGTGGATGACCTCGCCGAGCAGGCCGTGACCGGCCGGCAGGGGACCGATGTCGGCGATCTCCTCGTCGGTGAGCCCCACGGTCAGGAACTGGGCGAGCGTGCGGCCGTCGGGCCCGATCACGCCCAGGGCGCCGTACTCGGCGTCCACCAGCAGCGCGGCCGCCTCCACGATGCGCCGGAGCACCTGGGCGAGATCCAGCTCCCGCCCCACCGACACGACGGCCTCCAGCAGGCTGTGCACCCGGTCTCGGGTACCGCGCACCTCGTCGATGCGCACCTGGAGCTCGTCCAGCAGCTCGTCCAGTCGCATCCTCGGTACCTGCGTCAACGGATTGCCCACACCCACTCGTTTCCCCTCCGGCTGCCGCCCGATGCCCGACCCGCGGCCAGCGTATCGACAGACCGGGGCCCGAAGGACATCGTCGCGCGTGGACGCCGGCGGTGACCGACTTGATCGAAGTGTCCGACGACGACGGGGAGGGGACGGTATGGGGACCGGTCGGGGCGGTCGAACCGCTGCCACGGCTCACCTGTCGGCCGCCGCAGCGGACTCCCGCGCCGTCGTCAGGCGAGCGCGCGGACCACCGACCACAGCAGGCGCGCGTTCTCCGGGGCCGCGCCGCCCGGGTAGGCGAACCGGCGGCGGGTGTACCCGTACGCGAAGCCCTGCCGGGGGTCGGCGAGGCCGAGGGAACCCGCGGCGCCGCTGTGGCCGAAGGCGCCCGCGCCGACGGCGGGGAAGGAGGGGCCGTAGCTCTGGAAGCCGAGGCCGAACGCCTTCTCCGTGCCGCCCACGAGGTCCTTGCCCTCGGAGTGGATCCGGGCGAACTCGGCGGCCGTGTCCGGCTTCAGCAGGGGCCCCCGCCCGTCAAGACCGAAGGCTGCGGCCGCGTACATGCCCGCCAGACCGCGCGCAGAGCCGAGCCCGCCCGCCGACGCCTGGCCTCCGGCGCGCACGGCACGCGAGTTGGGGAAGTCGTACAACTCGCCGTTACCGGGCGCGTGTTCGTTGAAGGCGATCCCACCCAGGCTGTACGGGCTCTCGGCGGCCGCCTCGATCCCGGCCGCCTGCTCCGGCGTCGGCAGCATCGGCAGCGTGCTCAGGAAACGGGGCTCCTCGGACTCCGGCAGACCCAGCCACAGATCGAGCCCGTACGGAGCGCGGACCCGTTCCTCGTACCAGTCGTGCAGCGTGCGCCCGGTGGCCCGGAACACCACCTCGCCGACCAGGGCCCCGATCACGAGGGCGTGGTAGCCGAAGAACCGGCCCGGTTGCCAGAACGGGCGCTGCCCCGCCAGGCGGGCCGCCATCGCCCGGTCGTCGGCCAGCTCCTCCGCGGTGAAACCGTCATCCAGGCCGATCACCCCGGCCCGGTGGGCCAGCAACTCGCGCAGTGTGACCCGGTCCTTGTCCGCCGAGGCGAAGTCCGGCCAGTACGAGGCGACGGTCCGGTCCAGGTCCAGCAGGCCGTCCTGCACCAACAGCGCCGCCACCAGGTACGCCGCGCCCTTGGTGGACGAGAAGACACCGAGCAGGGACTCGGCGCCCACCCCCTCCGACCACAGGTCCACCACGCGCTCGCCACCCCGGTACACCACCAGCTGCGAGCCGGGCGCGTGTTCCTCGGCCGCGAGGAAGGCGGCGAACTCCTCCCGTACCCCCTCGAAACCGGTGACGACCGTGCCGTGGACTGCCATTGATCCCTCCGAACCAGTGTGTGGATCTTGCAGTCCCGGCAACCCGCCACCCCACACCCCCTATTCCCCGTGTTCCCCCGCGCCGCCGGGCCAGAGCTCGGCCTAGAGGGCGGAGGTGTTCAGGAGCCGGTTGGGGGTTCCCGGTGGGACGGCCGCCAGGGCGTCGCGGGTGGCCTGCTGGGTGACCCAGGTGCGTACCTGGGCGGGTGTGGCGCCGGGGTGGGCCGAGAGGTAGAGCGCCACCGCGCCCGTCACGTGCGGGGCGGCCCAGGAGGTGGCGGCGGAGTCGCTGGTGACCGTACCGCTGCCGCCGGCCACCGCCGAGGTGACCTTGTCCCCGGGGGCGTACAGGTCCACGCAGGATCCGTACCCGGAGCCGAAGCCCTCGGTGTCCCGCCAGTGACGGTCGTCGGCGGTGGAGGCGGCCACGACGATGGCGCCGTGGGCGCCGGCCGGCGAGTGCCCGCAGGCGTCGTCGTTGAAGTTGCCCGCCGCGACGACGGCGGGGATCCCGGACTCGACCATGTGCTGCACGGCGGCGTCGAGCGCCGGCGAGCGGGTCTTGAGGTTGAGGGACATGTTGACCACGGCCGGGCGCCGGGCGTGGGCGGTCACCCACTCGACGGCTTTGACGACGGAGGCCTCGGCCGCCGGCGGGGTGTCCTTGCCCGGTCCGCTGCTGCCGCCCTCCTCGCAGCCGATGGCCTGGACGCGCACGAGTTCGGCCTTGGGGGCGACCCCGTAGGTGCGGCCGCCGATGATGCCGGCCACGAACGTGCCGTGGCCCAGTCCGTCCCCGCCGTAGCAGTCGCCCTCGTCCGGGATCCCGATGAAGTCGGCACCGGGAGTGGCGCGGCCGGTGAACTCGGGCTGCCTGAGGTCCATGCCGGTGTCCAGCACGTAGACGTGGACCCCGCTGCCGTCGGTAGCCGCGGTGAAGCGGCCGTCGAGGGGGCGGGTGCGCTGGTCGAGCCGGTCCAGGTTCCACGGGACACCCGTACGCACGAGGGGTGTCGCGCTCGGGTGCCCCGACGGCGCGGGGCTTCCCGGGGTGGCTGCCGAGGGGTGGGCCGTCGGCTGCGGAGCCCCGGACGGGCCGCCGGTGGCCGGCGCGTGGGCGGAGGGGGACGCCTGAGCCGTCCCGGATCCGCCGGTGGGCCGGGCGGGCGCCGCGGAGCCGGGCTCCCCGGACGGGGTGCAGGCCGACAGCCCCAGTGCCGCCGCCACGGCGGTGACCAGCATCGTGTTGCCGTACGCGCGTCTCATGTCCCGTCCCCGTTCCGTCGCCCGTCGCCCCGCCCCTGCTGCCCGCCGTCAACGGCCCAGACGTTGCGGGAGGGCGCCCCGGTTGCGGCGGTGAGGTGACCGTGATCGAGCGGCCGGGCCGGGCCGGAAGTGGTGGCGTGCCATCGGCCCCGCCCCGCCCGGCCCGGCCCCGGCTCACACGGTGGCCGTCACCGCCCGCGCGAGGACGGTCTCGGTGTCCACTCCCGTCGGGAGGGTGCCGTACGCGCCGCCGTGCTCGCCGCCCAGGCGGGACGCGCAGAAGGCGTCGGCGACCGCGGCGGGGGCGTGCCTCAGCAGGAGCGAGGCCTGGAGGGCCAGGGCCATGGTCTCGGTCAGCTGCCGGGCCCGGTATTCGGCCCCGGCGGGATCGGCGAGCTGCTTGTGGAGCCCGGCCACCGCCGCGTCCAGGTGCCGGTCGGCGCCGGCCGCCCGGCCCACCTCGGCGAAGAAGGCCTCGACGGTCTCCGGCTGGCGCGCCATGGCACGCAGCGAGTCCAGGGCGGCGACGTTCCCCGAGCCCTCCCAGATGGACGAGAGCGGAGCCTCCCGGTACAGGCGCGGCATGCCCGATTCCTCGACGTAGCCGTTGCCGCCCAGGCATTCGAGGGCCTCGGCGGCGTGCCCGGGGGCGCGCTTGCACACCCAGTACTTGGTCACGGCCAGGCCCAGCCGCCGCAGCAGCGCCTCGTCCGAGTCCCCGCGCGCGACCCGGTCGGTGGCTCCCGCCAGGCGCATGGCGACGGCCGTCGCGGCCTCGGATTCGAGGGCCAGGTCGGCCAGGACGTTGCGCATCAGGGGCTGGTCGATGAGGGCCTTGCCGAACGCCCGCCGGTGGGTGGCGTGGTGGACCGCCCGGACCAGACCGAGCCGCATCCCGGAGGCTCCGCCCAGGACGCAGTCGAGGCGGGTGGTGTTGACCATCTCGATGATGGTCGCGACCCCGCGCCCCTCCTCGCCCACCAGCCAGCCGAACGCCCCGTCGTACTCGATCTCCGAGGAGGCGTTGGAGCGGTTGCCCAGCTTGTCCTTGAGGCGCTGGAGCAGCAGCCGGTTGCGGGTACCGTCGGGCAGGACCCGCGGCAGCAGGAAGCAGGACAGTCCTCCCGGGGCCTGCGCCAGGGTCAGAAAGACGTCCGACATGGGCGCCGAGGTGAACCACTTGTGCCCGGTCAGCCGGTACGTGCCGTCCCCGGCCGGTACGGCGGTCGTGGTGTTGGCGCGGACGTCCGAGCCGCCCTGCTTCTCGGTCATCGACATGCCGGCGATGAGCCCGCGCTTGGTGTCGGGCCGGCGCAGCCCGAAGTCGTAGGTGCGGGAGGCGAGCAGCGGCTCCAGCCACTCGGCCAGGGCGGGCGTGGTGCGCAGCGCCGGGACGGCGGCGTAGGTCATGGAGACCGGGCAGGTGTGGCCCGCCTCGACCTGGCTCCAGACGATGAACTTCGCGGCGCGGGCGACGTGCGCCCCCGGTTCGCTCTGCGTCCAGGGGGCGGCGTGCAGACCGTGCGAGACGGCGGTGCGCATCAGCTCGTGCCAGTACGGGTGGAACTCGACCTCGTCGACCCGGTGGCCGTAGCGGTCGTGGGTGTGCAGGACCGGCTCGTTCTCGTTGGCCAGCCGGCCCCACTCGGCCGCCCGCTCCGAGCCGGCGAGGACGCCGAGGCGGTGCAGCTCGGGCGCGGACCAGCCGGCTCCCTCGCGGTCGAGGGCCTCCAGCAGGGCAGGGTCCGCGGCGGCGTCGTAACCGTGGTGCGGGGGTACCTGGTTGGTGACCTCATGCGTCTGCGGCATCGTGTCCTCCAAGGGCACGCAGGGTGAAGGTGGTCAGGCCTGGGATGACCTCGCCCGGGGCCGCGTCGCCGTCGGCGAGGGGTCCGACGAGCGCTTCGGCGATCGCCCCGACCAGCGCGGCGGCCGTCAGCTCGGGTGCCTGTGGCGGCAGTTCGCCGATGGCCACGCCCGCGGCGACCTGTCGGGCGAACACGTCGCGGAACGCCCGCCGGAAGACGAGGCGTTCGGTGTCCACGGCCGGGTCGGCCGGCTCCGCCAGCAGGGCGAAGGCCCGCCGGGGCGCCTGGAGCGCCCGCGAGGCGAAGGTCTCGACGGCCGCGGCCACCCGCTGGGCGGCGGTCCCGGGCCGGTCCGCGGCGGCGGTCACCGCCTCCACCTCCCGTGCCACGAGGGTCCGGAAGAGGGCGGCGGCGAGCTCGGACTTGCCGGAGAACGACTGGTAGACGCTCCCCGTGGAGATCCCGGCCTCGGCCGCGATCGCGGCGACGGAGCAGCCGGCGTACCCCTCCCGGGAGAGCAGGCGGACGGCGGCTTCCAGGACCCGGTCGCGGCGGGCGTCGAGGCGGGCCTGCACGGCGGGCGGTCGGCGGTAGGGCATGGGAAGGATTGAAGCAGTGATTCACTGCTTCACACCAGACCCGGGCGGGAGCCGGTTCCTGTTCCTGCTCCTGTTCCTGCTCCTGTTTCTGTTCCGGCTCCCGGCTCCCGGCTCCCGGCTCCCGGCCCCGGCCCCGGCCCCGGCCCCGGCCCGTCATGTCATGCGCAGGTGACGGTCACCCGGCCACTGCCGCCGTTGCTGGCGAAGCCGATCGTGAACCGGCCGTCGGCGGGCGGCAGTTCGGTCCGGCCGCCCAGCGTGATCACCTGAGAGGCGTCGCCGGCGAGGGACCCGCCGTCCTCGCTGACGGTGACCCCGGCGGGCAGCTGCCCGACCGACCAGATCAGGCTGCCGCCACCGCTGTTGCGGATCACCAGGGTGTGGGGCCACTCTCCGTTCGCGCAGTACTCCTGGACTCCGGTCGGACGCAGCGACAGGACCGGTGCGGCGGCCGGGGCGGGTGCGCCGGACTGCTTCGGCGGCTGCGACGTTCGGGCCGGCGAGGGGCTGTTGCCGCCGCGGGCGGGCGGGTTGGAGGCGTCGGCCGTCGGTGTGCCCGCCTTCGTGGCGGGGGCACCCGGACCGGTGGCGGGCGCAGGGCTGTCGCTGTCGCTGTCGCTGTCGGGGGAGGTCGTGGGGGCGGTGGTGGCGCCGGGCGCCCCGGCCGAGGCGGCACCGGAGGGCGTGGCCACCGCCTGGGGCCGGAGGACGGCCGGGTCGTGGCCGAGCCGCTGCCCCACGAAGACCCCGCCCGCGGCGACCACCAGGACACCGCCGATGATCAGCGCCATCGTCTTCATCTTCTTCTTCTTGGCCCGCTTCTGACGCGCCTTCTCGTCCGGGTGCTCGGTACGCCCGCCCTGGACGATGATGCCCTTGCCGACCGAACGGGGGTCGTCCTGCTTGGGCCCGATGGCCCGGGGGTCGTCCTGCTTCGGGCCGATGGCCCGCGCGGGGTCGTGCGAGCCTGAAGCCGTGCGGCCTCCCTGGACGATGATGCCGTCCCCGCCCGGGGTCGGGTCTGTGAACCCTCCGCCGACGTCCGGGGTGGTCCCGTGGGACGGGACCGACGCGTCGTTCTCCGGACGAGGTACGTCCGGTCCACCTCTGCCGTCGCTCATGTCGCGAAACCCCCTGGGGTCGCATGCTGGCCGGTCGGAACAGGGCCCCGCCGCCGCGGACATGGAAGACCGTGACGAGGGGCTGTTCCCACTGAGCCAGTTCTCGGCCACCGGGTCCATCCCCGCGACGTGACGGCGACGTCCCGATCCCGTACCGGAGCGCCGGGAGCCGGGCGGGACCGGCCTGCGCAAGGCGGGCCGGGCCCGTCGGGGAGTCACCCCAGTCCGGAAACCCGGAAGACCGCACGGGCCGTCTCGCCGTCGATGCGTTCCGTCAGCCGCCGCAGGGCGGTCGCGCCGCACCGCAGGGTCCCGCGCCCGGCCGAAGTGCGGGCGTCCGTGTCGAGGCGGTGCCACATCGCCGGATTGCGGACGAGGACCATCGGGTCGATCTCGGCCCGGCTCCCGTCCGTGTCGCGCAGGATCATCCGCTGGGCCACCCCGTCGGGCCAGCGGACCGAGACGAGCGAGTCGGTGCGGACCGTGTCCGTCACGAGCAGCCCGCGGACGCTCAGCAGTCCGGGGCGTACGCAGACCCGGGGTGGGCGCATGATCGCGAAGACGAGGCCGCCCAGCCCGGCCCACAGGGCGCCCCGTACCACGTCGAGCCTGCCGAAACCCGCGTCCATGGTGAGCAGGGCGCCGAAGAGCAGCAGTGCGACTGCCCATGCCGAGCGCCTCTCGCCGGCCCAGTGGACGTCGTGTGCGTAGGGGCCGGGACCCGCTGCTCCGGTGCCGTCCGAACCCTTCGTGACCTGCGTGAAACGTCGTTCCATGGGGTGAGGTTAGGGCGGTGCGAGCGCTCGGCACCGGGCCCTGACGCGTCGCTTACGGGACGGCTACACGATGTTGACGCGCCCCTGCCAGGCCCCGGCGGAGTGTCGCCCGCCATGGGGGGGGCACTGCTGCGGGCGCCGGGCCGCCATCCGCATTAAGAATGCGCCGATATCATCCTATTTGCATTGATAAGTGATCAGATTGCGTACGCTGGCCCAGCCGTCGGTGTCGATGGCTGACTCCCTGCCGTCCGACAGGAGCTCCCCACGATGGCCACTCCTGCCCGCTCCTCGCGCCTGCGCGCGTGGATGCTGGAAGGCCTGACCGCGCAGAGCGGTTCGCCCGCCGCCAAGGAGGCCGCGGCTCAGCCCCACGGGCGGCCGTGGTGGCGGGTCATGTGCCTGACCGGCCTGGACTACTTCTCCACCCTCGGCTACCAGCCCGGCATCGCCGCGCTCGCCGCCGGACTGCTCTCGCCGCTGGCCACCATCGTGCTCGTCCTGCTCACCCTCTTCGGCGCCCTGCCCGTCTACCGGCGGGTGGCCGAGGAGAGCCCGCACGGCGAGGGCTCCATCGCCATGCTGGAGAAGCTGCTGTCGTTCTGGAAGGGCAAGCTGTTCGTCCTGACCCTGCTCGGGTTCGCGGCGACCGACTTCCTGATCACCATCACCCTCTCGGCCGCCGACGCGACCGCGCACCTGGTGGAGAACCCGCACCTCACCAGCACCCTGCACGGCCACGAGGTGCCGATCACCCTGCTGATGATCGCGCTGCTGGGCGCGGTGTTCCTGAAGGGGTTCAGCGAGGCCATCGGGGTGGCCGTGGTGCTCGTCGCCCTCTACCTCGGGCTGAACGTGGTCGTCGTGGCGGTGGGCCTGGGGGAGGTGGTCAGCGAGCCGCACCTCATCCCCGACTGGACGGCCGCACTGACCGCGGAGCACGGGAACCCGCTCATGATGATCGGCATCGCCCTCATCGTGTTCCCGAAGCTCGCCCTCGGCCTGTCCGGTTTCGAGACCGGCGTCGCGGTCATGCCCCATGTCCACGGCGATCCCGGGGACACCGAGGAGCAGCCCGTCGGCCGGATCCGCGGCGCCAAGAAGCTGCTGACCACGGCCGCCGTGATCATGAGCGTCTTCCTCATCACCAGCAGTTTCATCACCACGCTGCTGATCCCGCCCGCCCAGTTCCAGCCGGGCGGCCAGGCCAACGGCCGCGCGCTCGCCTACCTCGCCCACGAGTACCTGGGCTCCGCCTTCGGCACCGTCTACGACGTCTCGACCATCCTGATCCTGTGGTTCGCGGGCGCCTCCGCGATGGCCGGCCTGCTGAACCTGATGCCGCGCTACCTGCCCCGCTACGGCATGGCGCCCCACTGGGCCCGCGCCCTGCGCCCGATGGTCATCGTCTTCACCCTCATCGCCTTCCTGGTGACCTGGATCTTCGACGCCGACGTCGACGCCCAGGGCGGCGCGTACGCCACCGGTGTCCTGGTGCTGATCACCTCGGCGGCCGTCGCGGTGACCATCGCGGCCCGCCGGGCGGGGGAACGCCGCTGGACGATCGGCTTCGGGATCATCTCCGCCGTCTTCGTCTACACCACCGCCGTCAACGTGGCCGAACGCCCGGACGGCGTGAAGATCGGCGCCTGCTTCATCGCGGGCATCATGGCCCTCTCGCTGCTCTCCCGCCTCGCCCGCGTCTTCGAGCTGCGCGTCACGCACCTGGAATTCGACGACATGGCGCAGCGGTTCATCCGCGACACCGCCAACCGCACGATCCGTTTCATCGCCAACGAGCCGGACAGCCGTGACGTCGCCGAGTACCGGCAGAAGAAGGAGCAGATCCGCGCGGACAATGACATCCCCGCAGCCGACGACGTCATGTTCGTCGAGGTCACGGTCCTGGACGCGTCCGAGTTCGAATCCGGCCTGAAGGTCCGCGGCGAGGTACTGCACGACCGCTACCGGGTCCTCACCCTGGAGAGCTCCAGCATCCCCAACGCGCTCGCCGCACTGCTGCTGCACGTCCGGGACGAGACCGGGCAGCGCCCGCACATCTACTTCGAGTGGACCGAGGGCAACCCGATGGCCAACTTCTTCCGCTTCTTCCTCTTCGGGCAGGGCGAGGTCGCCCCCGTCACCCGGGAGGTCATCCGCGAGGCCGAACCCGACCGCAGCCGCCGCCCCCACATCCACGCCGGCTGACGCCGGGAATCCGGAAGGGCCGGAGTCCCGACGCCGGCGGCGTCCGCAGGCCCGGTGTCACACGCGGCCGCGGGCAGGGCGCCGCTGGCGCGTGCGGACCTCCGGTTCGAGGTGCCGGAGGAACGGCGCCGTGTCCTCAAGGGCCGCAGCGGCCCGCTGATCCGCAGCGGCCCGCTGATCCGCGGCGGCCCGCTGGTCCGCCGTCGCAGCCCCGTCCGCCGCGCCGCCGAGCGCCGGAAGACCGGCCCGGGCCGCGAAGGACGGTGATGAGGGTGAAGATGGAGAGGACGGTACGGGCGAAGCCGCCGCCGTCTCCTGCCGCCCCTGCCCGCCCGGGGTCGCGTCGGTCTCCCGCACCGCCCGGAGACGTTCCGTCTCGAAGGTCATGAGCAGGTCCGCCGCGACGCTCACCGCGATCGTGGCGGGTTCCTTGCCGGTGATCGCGGTCAGTCCGATCGGGGTCTTGATCCTGTCGATGGTGGCGGCGTCGTGACCGCCCTCGGTGGACAGGCGCTGCCGGAACCGCGTCCATTTGGCGGACGAGCCGATCAGCCCGATCGAGCCGAGGCCGGGCGTACGCAGAGCGGCGTCGCACAGCGCGGCGTCCTCGGCGTGGTCGTGGGTCATGATCAGGACGTGGGTGCCGGGCGGCAGCTCCGCGAGCACCTCCTCCGGAAGGAGGGGCGTGTGGCGCACGTGGACCTGTGCCATCGCGTCCCCCAGCACGCCGAGCCGCTCGTCGGTGAGCATGTCGGAGCGGCTGTCGACCAGGTACAGATCGAGGTTCTGGCGGGCGAGGATGCGCGCCAGCTCCAGTCCGACGTGCCCGACGCCGAAGACCGCCACCGCCTGGACCACCGGAAGCGGTTCCAGCAGAACGGTCACGGCGCCGCCGCAGCACTGCACGCCGTGGGGGCCGGTGACCTTGTCGTTGAGGGCGAACTCCATCAGCTCCGGCTCCGGGTCGGGCGCGACGTTCAGCTCGCGCGCCCGGTCGATGGCGACGGCCTCGATGTTGCCGCCGCCGATCGAACCCCAGCTGTCGTTGAGTCCCACGACGAGTTTGGCACCGGCCCGGCGGGGCGCGTGGCCGCGCACGGTCGCGACGGTCACGAGCACGCCGGGTTCCCGGCGAGCCCGCAACCGCGCGACCGCGGCCACCCACGTCATGTCAGGCATTGCTCAAAACGCTTGCGTCGGCGGAGACCTCGCTGCCGTCGGGCGCGTGACCCTCGTGCAGCGCGCCGCCCTTGCGGGCCGCTTCGATCGCCCAGTACACCGCCTCCGGCGTCGCGGGAGCGCCGAGTTCCACGCTGGCACCGGCGGGCCCGAACTCCGCGGCGGCCTGCCGCAGGGCCTCGCGCACCGCGAACGCCAGCATCAGCGGAGGCTCGCCCACCGCCTTGGACCCGTAGACCGCGCCCTCCTCGGTGGCGTTCTCCATCAGCCGGACGTTGAACTCCTCGGGCATCTCCGAGAAGCTCGGCAGCTTGTAGGTGCTCGCCGCCTGGGTCAGCAGCCGGCCGCGGTTCGGGCCGTCACTGCTGTCCCAGCGCATGTCCTCCAGCGTGAGCCAGCCCGCGCCCTGCACGAAGCCGCCCTCGACCTGACCGATGTCGATCAGCGGGGAGAGGCTGTCGCCGACGTCGTGCACGATGTCCACGCGCCGCATCTTGTACTTGCCGGTGAAGCCGTCCACCTCGACCTCGCACGCGGCGACGCCGTAGGAGAAGTACTTGAACGGGGAGCCCTGGAAAGCCTTCGCGTCCCAGTGCAGACCCTCGGTCCGGTAGTAGCCCGACGCCGACAGCTGGACCCGCTGGAAGTACGCGGTGCGCACCAGGTCGTCCCAGGCCAGCTCCTTGTCGCTGCCGAGGATCCGTGCGACGCCCTCGACGATGCGCACGTCCGAGGCGTTCCCGCCCAGCTGGGTGCCGGCGACCTGCAGCAGCCGCCCGCGGATCTGCTCGCAGGCGTTCTTGATCGCGGCGCCGTTGAGGTCCGCGCCGGAGCTGGCCGCGGTGGCCGAGGTGTTGGGCACCTTGTCCGTGCGCGTCGGGGCGAGGCGCACCTTGTGCAGCGGGATGCCCAGCGTGGTCGCGGCCACCTGGATCATCTTGGTGTGCAGGCCCTGTCCCATCTCGGTGCCGCCGTGGTTGATCAGGACGGAGCCGTCCTTGTAGACCAGGACCAGCGCACCGGCCTGGTTGAAGGCGGTGAGGTTGAACGAGATGCCGAACTTGATCCCGGTGAGCGCGATCGCCCGCTTGGTGTGCGGGTGCGCGGCATTGAAGGCCGCGATCTCACGCTTGCGGTCGGCGACGGCCGCGTCGTCCTGGACCTGCCGCCAGATGGTGGAGATCCGCTCGGGCTGGGGCACCGGCTGGCCGTACGGCGTCGACTGCCCCTCCCGGTAGAAGTTGCGCTCGCGCAGCTCCATCGGGTCCAGGCCGAGCAGCGGCGCGCACCGGCCGAGGATGTCCTCCATCACCAGCATGCCCTGGGGGCCGCCGAAGCCGCGGAAGGCGGTGTTGGAGGTCTTGTTGGTCTTGGCGATGCGACCGGCGACGCGGGCGTTGGGGATCCAGTACGTGTTGTCGATGTGGCACAGCGCGCGGGCCACCACCGGCTCGGACAGGTCCAGGCTCCAGCCGCCGTCGCCGGTCAGCGTGGCGTCCAGGGCCTGGATGTGACCTTCGGCGTCGAAGCCGATCTTCCAGGTGGCATGGAAGCCGTGGCGCTTGCCGGACATCGTCAGGTCCTGGGTGCGGTTGAGCCGCACCCGCACCGGCCGCCCGGTCAGCTTCGCGCCGAGGGCAGCGATGGCCGCGAACCCGTGCGGCTGCATCTCCTTGCCGCCGAAGCCGCCGCCCATCCGCAGGCACTGCACGGTCACCTCGTGACTGTGCAGGCCGAGGACGTGCGCGACGATCTCCTGCGTCTCCGAGGGGTGCTGGGTGCTGCTCTGGATGAACAGCTGCCCGGCCTCGTCGACGTGGGCCAGCGCCGCGTGCGTCTCCAGGTAGAAGTGCTCCTGGTCGGAGAACTGGAACTCACCCGTGAACACGTGCGCGGAATCGGCGAAGCCTGCGTCGATGTCTCCGGCCACCATCAGCGGCCGGGCGCCGTGGAAGCTCTCGGCCGCGATCGCGTCCTGCAGCGTGATCAGGGAGGGCCGCTCGTCGAGCTCGACCTCGACGGCCGCCGCACCGAGCCGGGCCGCCTCCAGGGTCTCGCCGAGCACCCAGGCGACCGCGTGGCCGTGGAACATGACCGTGTCGGGGAACAGCGGCTCGTCGTGCTTGATGCCGGCGTCGTTGACACCGGGCACGTCCGCCCCGGTCAGCACGCGGACCACACCGGGTACCGCGAGCGCGGGCTCCGTGCGCAGCGCGGTGATCAGGCCGTGGGTCTTCATGACCTGGACCGGGTAGGCGTGCAGCACGTCCTTGGTGCGGTACACCAGGTCGTCCGTGTAGAGCGCGGTGCCCGTGACGTGCAGGGTGGCGCTCTCGTGCGGCATGGACACGCCGACGACGGGCTTCTCGGGGATCTCGGACAAATGGCTCACGACGACACCGCCTCGGTGGTTTCTGCGTACAGCTTCAGCAGGCTCTGGCCGAGCATCGCGGAGCGGTATCCGGCGCTGGCGCGGTGATCGCTCATCGGCGTGCCCTGGGCCTTCAGTACCTCGGCCGCGGCCTCGACGGTCTGCGCCGTCCACGGCAGGCCCTCCAGGAGGGCCTCGGTGGCGAGGGCGCGGATCGGGGTGGCGGCGACGCCGCCCAGGCCGATGCGCGCCTTGCGGACGATCCCGTCCTCGATGTCGAGGGCGAAGGCGACCGCCACGCTGGAGATGTCGTCGAAGCGCCGCTTGGCGATCTTGTGGAACGCCGTGACCGGCGACAGCGGCAGCGGGACGCGCACCGCGCGGATCAGCTCGCCGGGGCGGCGCACGCTCTGCCGGTAGCCGGTGAAGTAGTCCGCCAGCGGGACCTCGCGCTCGCCGTCGGCGTCGGCCAGTACCAGCGACGCCTCCAGAGCGAGCAGCACCGGCGGGCTGTCGCCGATGGGGGAACCGGTACCCAGGTTGCCGCCGAAGGTCGCGCTGTTGCGGATCAGCCGGGACGCGAACTGCGGGAACAGTTCCGCCAGCAGCGGGACGCTGCCGTCGAGGCGGCGCTCGATCTCGGTGAGCGTCAGTGCCGCTCCGATCTCGATGTGGTCGGATTCGACACGCAGCTCACGGAGCTCCGGGAGCCGGTCGACCGCGACCACGCACTCCGCACGCCGGGAGCGGATGTTCACCTCCACGCCCCAGTCGGTGCTTCCGGAGACCACGACCGCCTCGGGCCGGTCGCGCAGCAGCTGCGCGGCTTCGGCCAGGCTGCCCGGCCGCAGGAACACGCTGTCGTCCTGCTCGTACGCGGTGGCGGCGGGCTCCGGCGGGGCCTGGTCGCGGCGCTGCGCCAGGACGTCGTCCTCGGCGGGCGAGCCGACGGCGTACGCGGCGTCGCGGATCGGACGGTAACCGGTGCAGCGGCACAGGTTTCCGCTCAGGGAGTGCAGGTCGAAACCGTTCGGACCGTGTTCGGCGTCGGCCTCGGCGGTGTCGGACGATTCCGCGTGCGCGCAGCGGTCCGGCCGGTAGTACTCGGAGGCCATGCTGCAGATGAATCCCGGCGTGCAGTACCCGCACTGGGAGCCGCCGCGTACGGCCATCTCCTCCTGCACGGGGTGCAGAGCGGTCGGCGTGCCCGATTCGTCGACGGTGGCGAGGCCCTCGGAAGTGATGACCTCCTGACCGTCGAGCGACGCGACCGGGACCAGGCAGGCGTTGACCGCCACCCAGTCGGTGGGCTTCTTCACCCCGGGACGGGCCACCAGGATCGAACAGGCGCCGCATTCACCCTCGGCGCAGCCTTCCTTGGTTCCGGTCAGACCGCGATCGCGCAGGAAATCCAGCACCGTGGTGTGGGGTGCGGCCGGTGCGATGGGGGTTTCTTTTCCGTTGACGGTGATGCGCGCCGCTACCATGGCACGTCCCCATTTCGGCGCGCGATTGATCTGACTATCCTAGTCGCCATTTCATGAGCTTTCTATTTCAGTGGCGCAGCTCGAAAACCCGGAGCGCAGCAGAGCAGCACGCAATGACGTGCCGTAAAGGGTGAAAGAGGTGGAGAGATCCGGGGCCGCTATCGGGCACGCCGGGAGGGGGGCTGTTCAGCAGCCGTGTGCGACACGACCGGGAGCCCAGGCGATCTGGTGAGCCGGGCGAGGCGCTGCGGAGATGGTGGACATCCGACTTCGCCTCCTTCCAGTTGCTCACGAGTCGCTTCGCTTGAATTTACGACGCCGTAGGTTCATCGTCAAGCCTGACGTGGGTTGATTCCATGAAGGAAGACGACTTCCGGCCCCGGGTTTTCGTACGCGCAACCAGTCGTGTCCACCCCTGCTCCGTTGGTTGAATGTCTTCCCATCTCGGAGCGGATGGTGTATGCGTCCCCTCAGGCGGCCGGGATCTCCTCCGCCGGCAGCCGCCCCGTGCGCACCGCGTCGAGCAGTGCCCGGTGGTCGCGCTCGTTCTGGTCGGCGTAGGCCTCCGCGAACGTCACGAGGGCCCGGTCGAAGGCGTCGCCGCCCCCCAGGTAGGCGGCGATCGCGATCCGGTCGCCGGACCGGGCGTGCGCGCGTGCCAGGGTGAGGCCGCAGATGCCGCCGAAGGTCTCCAGCTGCAGGGGCGTCATCGTCTCCGGCATCGCGATGCCCTTCCAGTCGCGCAGCTGGCGCACGTAGAAGTCGCGGCGTCTGCCGTCGAACCCGTCGACCCGCTCCCAGCCGAGGAACATGTCGCTCGTGGCCTGCATCAGCCGCTGTCCCGCGACCACGCGCTCGCCCTGGTTGCGGTAGAGGCTGGCCCCGAGGTGTTCGGCGAGCACGGAGGTGCCTGCCTCCTTGGCCTGCAGGAACAAGGGGTCGCCGCCGTCCCGGCCGAGGAGCAGGAAGATCCAGCAGCGGGTGCCGACGCTGCCGACCCCGACCACCTTGCGGGCGACGTCCGCCAGCTGGTAGTCGGCCAGCAGATGGCGCCGGTCGGTCGGCAGCGTGATCCCGTACCGCTCGATGAGCCCCCTGAACTGGCGCTCCAGCGCGGCGCGTTCGGCGTCCGGCAGCAGGTCGGAGATCGGTACCAGCAGTGGGGGGTCGGCGGCGATCCTCGGCCGGCCGTCCACCACCCGCGTGAGCTTGTCGAAGACCTGGAGGGTGTCCCGGGACCGCGCCTTCGCCAGGGCGCGGTCCAGCTTCTGCCGGCTTTCCCTGTGGCGCGGGCCGGAGACGAGGTCCTTGAGGCGGGCATCGTCGATCTTCGTGTACCAGACGTCGAGGTTGCCCATGCCGGCGAACCGGATCATCGCCTCGCGGTACGAACGTACGGTGCCGCCCACGATGCGGGCGCGCTCGGCGTCCTCGAAGCCGTTGGCCCGCGCGGCGATGACGAAGCTCGCCGACAGGCGTTTGACGTCCCACTCCCAGGGGCCCGGCAGGGTCTCGTCGAAGTCGTTGATGTCGAACATCAGCCCCCGCTCCGGCGAGGCCAGCAGCCGGAAGTTCAGCAGGTGCGCGTCACCGCACAGCTGGGCGGTGATTCCCGAGTCGGGGGTGCCGGCCAGGTCGGAGGCCATGATCGCGGCGGCGCCCCGGTAGAACCGGAACGGGGACTCGGTCATCCGGCCGTAGCGGATCGGCACCAGTTCCGGGACCCGCGTCGCGGACTGTGCCTCCAGGATCGTGAGCGGATCCGGTCTGTCCGGAGCGGGCTCGTACGCCGCGTGTCCCGACCGCGGTGAGCGCCGCCGGGCCTCCTTGCCGAGTGCCGCGCGTTCCTCGGCGGTCGCGTGAAGTGACGCGCGCATCGCCGTGGTCGCCTGCTGGGACATCCGAGGCCCTCCTGTCCGGCCCTGCGGCCGTCGAGTCGCGCGGGGCGCGGCGGCCGGGGCGGCGCCGTGGCCCCTCTCCGCGCCGACGCCCCCGCTCCGTCACCGGTGCGGGGGCGCGGCTGCTCTCAGCGCTTGCTCTCCACCTCGGCCTCGGCCGCGGCGTCCGCGACGGCGATGGCTACGCCGAAGGCGGAGGTGAGGTTGCCCGCCGCCGTCATGACGCGGGCCGTTCCCACGATCGGGGCGATCGCGACCAGGACGTCCTGCAGCTGCTCGGCGGTCACGCCCGACCTGATGGCGGGGTCGATGTGGGCCAGGTAGGAGATCGGCGGAGCGTCCGAGGCGGCGAGGGCCGCGATGCGCGTGAGGATGAGCATGTCCGGGGACATCCCGCACCGTTCGAGCGAGTCGATCGTCATGGCGGCGAGGGTGTCCAGGACCGGGGTTTCTGATGCAGTGGCCATTCCGGGTGCCTTCCCGTGTGCCCCCGACGCCGAGCCTGGGAGGGCTGGTTGCGGGAGCATCGGGCATCCCGCGAGCGCCGGGCCTGCATCAACCGTAGGTCCGTCCGGGGTACCCCGCACGGCAACCCGTACGACCGCGGCGGAAGGCGCAAGGGCGGCGGAGCCCGGGACGCCCGGCGTCGCGTGGCGCTCCCGCAGGAGGCACCCCAGAATGGGATGGCCGCACATCCGGGGGGCGAGCGGGAAGACGTATCCGCTTCCCGCGATGCCGTAGGGACGCAGGTGATGACACATGTGCCGATGGCTCGCGTACTCGGGAACGCCCATGCTGCTCGACACCATCCTCTACAAACCGGCCCACTCGCTGATCGACCAGAGCCTGCACTCCAAGCTCGGTGTGGAGACCACGAACGGTGACGGGTTCGGAGTCGGCTGGTACGCGGAGGACAACCCCACTCCGGCGCTCCTCAGGGACGTCGGTCCCGCCTGGAACAACCGCAACCTGCGGGAGATGGCGGACCACGTCCGCTCCCACCTCTTCTTCGCCCACATCCGGGCGTCGACCGGGACGGCCGTGCAGCAGTCGAACTGCCACCCGTTCCGCAACGGCCGCTGGATGTTCATGCACAACGGCGCCATCAACGGCTTCCACCTCATGCGCCGCGACCTCACGATGCTCGTCGACCCCGCGCTGTACGCCGACATCGGGGGAACCACGGACTCCGAGACGATGTTCTACCTCGCCCTCACCTTCGGCCTCGACCAGGACCCGCCCACCGCCATCGCCCGGATGGCCGGCGTCGTGGAACGCGCCGGACACGACCACGGGGTGGAGTTCCCCCTCCAGATGACGGTCGCCGTCACCGACGGCGAGAGCGTGTGGGCCTTCCGCTACTCCAGCCAGCACGAATCCCGGTCCCTGTTCTACAGCAGCCGGGTGGACGCGCTGCGCCGGCTGCACCCCGACGTCGCCTTCCTCCAGGAGGTCTCCGACGAGACCCGCCTCATCGTCTCCGAGCCCCTCGGGGACCTGCCCGGCGCCTGGCACGAGGTGCCGGAGAGCAGTTACGGCATCGTGCGGTCCGGAGCGGACGGGCTGTTCCCCTTCACCCCGGTGCCCGCCTGACCGGGCCGGGGCCGGGGCCCTCCCTTCCCGAGAGCCGCTGCCATGGTGCTCGACCTGCTCCTCATCGGCTTGGCCGTGACGCTGTTCCCGCTGCCCATCATGGCCTTCGTGCTGGTGGTGTCCGGGTCCCGCGGCGTGCGCAACGGCCTGGCGTTCATCTTCGCCTGGCTGGCCTGCCTGGTGACCGTGATGGCGCTGGTCCTGCTCCTCACCGGTGGCCAGCCGCCGCCACCGCGCTCGCCCCCGTCGATCGGAGCGCTCGTGGCCACGCTGGTCATCGGGCTGGGCCTGGTCGTGTACAGCCAACACCGCAGGCGCCTGAGCCGCCGCCGCAGGGCGGCCGGCCCGGAGCCGGCCGCGCGGGAGGGGGCCGCGGGGGCCGCGCAGGAGGGGGACGCAGCTTCCGCCGCCACCCCCGATTCGTCCGTGACCTCCAGGATGGACGAGGCCACCGGATGGTCCGCCGCGGGCCTCGCCGTGCTCCTCCAGCCCTGGGGGATGGTCAGCGCCGCCGCCGCCACCGTCGTGCAGGCCGACCTCTCCCACGCCCAGTCCTTCCTGGCCCTCATGGCCTTCTGCGTCCTGGCCACCTCGACCCTGCTGGCCATGGAGCTGTACATGGTGTTCTCACCCCGGAAGGCCCAAAGCGTCCTGCTGGGCCTGCGCGGGTGGCTGGAGCGCCACAAGGACCCGGCGATCGTCGTCACCTGCCTCCTCCTGGGGCTGTGGCTCGTCGCCAGGAGCCTCTACCAGCTCACCGGAACGGGCTGATCCGAGCCCCGCACGCCCTGCGCGGCGGTCACGGCGCGGAGGTGCGGCGCCGCACGGCGGGTGCTGCAATGAGAACAGGATCATGTCCGGGCATCGCTGCGTTTCCCCGCCCGACGAAGCCAGGAGCGTTCATGAACGACGACATCGAAGACATGGGCCCCGTCGACTACCTGGTCGTCGAGTTCCCCGGAACCCGGTTGACGGGCGAGGCGTTCCCCTTGCTGATCGACCTGGTGGACAAGGGCCTCGTTCGCATCCTCGACCTCCGCTTCGTGCAGAAGGATGCCGACGGAACCGTCACCGCCCTCGAAATCGAGGGCCTCGACCAGGACGACGCGGGCTCCATGAGCCTGTCCGTCTTCGACGGCGCGTCATCCGATCTGCTCGACCAGGACGACCTCGACGAAGCCGGCCACGCACTCCAGCCGGGCAACGCGGCCGCGATCCTGGTCTACGAGAACCGGTGGGCCGCACCCTTCGCCCGGGCCCTGCGGCGCGCCGGCGCGCAGATGGTGGCGAGCGGCCGCATTCCCGTGCAGGCCATCCTCGCCTCCCTCGACGCGGAGGAAGCGGGAGAAGGCGGGTAGCCGAGCAGCGGTCCGTCGACGCAGGTGCCCGCCGGTGGAGGAAACGTCCCTCCACCGGCGGGCACCTGTTCTGCCGTCCGGCTCCCGGACGGCAGAACCGTTCAGCCGCCCAGGAGCTTGCTCTTCTGCTGCGCGAACTCCTCTTCGCTCAGGAGCCCCTGCTCCTTCAGTGCTCCGAGTTCCTTGAGCTGGTCGATCCTGCTGCTCATGTCATCCGCCATCGTCGGAGCCGGAGGGGGCGGAGGGGGAGGGGCAGCCGGAGCGGGGGCGGGCGCGGCGGCCTGCTGCTGTTGGGCTTCCTGCTCGGCCCACCGGCCGCCCTGCCGACGCGAAACGCGGTTGGAGACCGCCGTCGCCGTACCGGCGACCACCGCGGTCCGCGCGATTCCTCGAAGAAGACCAGGCACGTCGTTCTCCCTTGCTGACGGGGCCCGCCCGGCGGTCCGGGCGTCGGCCCTCCACTTCCCTCCAGCATGGCACCTGCGACCGGGGCACGCCGCGCCACGGCCGCCCGCCCGGCCCGCTCACCGCCGCGCGCGCCGGACCACGGGGCCCGGACGCCGTTCCGCGGTGGAGCGCCGGGCGGGTGAAGGCGGCGCGGCGCCACGGCCGCGTCCGCGCGCCGGGCACCGTCGGCGGTCCGAGCATGGGCAGACACAGCAGCCCTGCCGTCAGGAGCCCCTCCCCGTGCTCGAACGCAAGCAGTGCAAGGACCGCACCGAGGTCACCTTCGTCCTGCCCGCCAACACCCCGCCCGGCCCCGTCAGCGTGGTCGGCGACTTCAACGACTGGAAGCCCGGCACCCACACCCTGGCCCCGCGGCGCGACGGCATGCGCGCCGTCACCGTCGCCCTGCCGGGGAAGAGCGTGCACTCCTTCCGCTACCTGGCCGCGGGCGACTACTGGTTCAACGACGAGAGCGCCGACGACCACGACGGGACCAACAGCCGTCTGCGCACGTGACGGCCGCTCGATCCGCGCCCCGGCCGACGCTCACGCGGTGGACTCGTCGGCGGTGATCAGGGCCGCCAGCGCAGGCAGGCCGGCCTCGGCCAGCGCCCGGCGCTGGCGGTCGGCCGCCGTGCCCCGCTGGAGCAGCCGGTGGAGGAGCGAGCTCACCTCGCGGTAGTCACCGCTCTCCTCGAGAGCGGGGGCGATGTGGCCCAGCAGCATGCACAGCACGTCGCCGCTGCTGCGCAGCCGACCCTGCGGGTCCATCAGCGTGCCGGCCATCCCGTGCCGGGCCGCGTGCCACGTCGCGGCCTGCAGCAGCTCGGCCCGGCACAGCGCCGGAGCGGCCCCCGCCTTCTCCTCGGCGATCGCGGTGGCGGCGAGCGCGCGCACCACCCCGGCGAGCATCACCGCGTCGTCGGCCTCCAGCTGCACGTCGCAGCAGCGCACCTCTACGGTCGGATACCGCTCCGAGAGCCGGGCGTGCCAGTACAGCTGGCCCCGGTCGGGGACCAGGCCCGATTCCAGCAGCGCGTCGGCCCGTGCCTCGTAGTCCGCGAGTCCCGCGAAGTACGGTGCCGGGCCGCTGACCGGCCAGCGGCCGAAGATGATCGTGCGCCAGCTGGCGAAGCCGGTGTCCCGGCCGTCCCACAGGGGCCCGTTGGCGGAGAGCGCCAGCAGCGTGGGGAGCCAGACGCGCAACCGGTTCAGGACGGCCACGCCGGTCTCCCGGTCGGGCATCCCCACGTGGACGTGCATCCCGCAGATCAGCTGCTCGTCGACCAGCAGCCGGGCCTCTCCCCGCATCTTCAGATACCTCGCCGTGCCCGTGATCGGCACGGGGAGGGCGCCCTTGACCGGCGCGGTGGCCGAGATCGCGACGCGGCAGCCGTTCGACTGCGCGGCGGAGGCGACCGCGTGCCGCAGCCTCAGGAGGTGACCACCCACCTCCTCCAGGGCCGTGCACACGGGGGTGGCGACCTCGATCTGCGCCTGGAGCAGTTCGTCCTGGACCTCCCGCTCGTCCGCGATCGGTGCCAGCCGGGCCGTGGCGCGCACGTCCTGCACGAGCGGAGCGGGCAGGAGCGTATGCGGGTCGACCAGCAGGTACTCCTCCTCGACCCCAACAGTGATCATGCCGGGTGCCTACCCCGAACCCGCCGCGATCACCCAGCTAAAGGACTATTTCGGCGCAATGGTGCACAAACCGCCAGTCCGTGTGGCGGTCCGGCGCGGCACGGCGCGGACGGGCGCGGCACGGCAGGGAGCGGTGAGGGCGGGATCGGGCGGCGGTCCGGTGTCGGGGTGTGACCCCGATACGCCGGAAACCCGCCACGGGATGATCTCGAAGCGTGGAGCGCGCATCCGCGCCCGTCACTCGTTGGGCTCAGCAGCAGCGGTGGCAGGCCAGCGGCATCGAGCAGACCGGCACCGCCGGCCCGACCCCACCCAGCGCGACCGGCTCGTCGAGATCCGCGAAACCCTTCTCGCCCGGATCGCCGAGGCCGAGCGGGAGGGCTGGCGTGGCGAGGTTGAAGGTCTCCAAGTGAGCCTCGCTGGCGCTGAGGACAAACTCGCGCAACTCGACGCCGAGCCGGCCCGCCACACCGCTGCGGTCGACCTCGGTATGCCCACCTTCACGCAGATCGCCGCCCGCACCATCGACAGTCAGCCCGTCCGGTGCGCCATGCGCCCCCGTCAGTGAACACAAGCCCACTCATGAGATAGATCTGGAAGACTCCTGCGCGGCACGATCTGACGTCAGCGCAGGGAAACCAGAGGGGCGGGGGGAGCCACCGTGGAACCGATCATCATTGTCCTGATCATTCTGGTGGTGTTTGTTTTCATAGTCTTGGTCAAGACGATTCATGTCATTCCGGAGGCCAGCACCGCAATCGTGGAACGCTTCGGGCGCTACACTCGCACCCTCAATGCCGGCCTGAACATCGTCGTCCCGCTCATCGACACCATCCGCATCCGGCTCGACCTGCGTGAACAGGTCCTTACGATTCCGCCGCAACAGGTGATCACGCAGGACAACCTGGTCGTTGATATCGACACTGTCATCTCCTACCAGGTGACCGACGCGAGGGCCGCCACCTACGAAGTCACAAACTTCATCCAGGCAATCGAGGAACTCAGTGTCACCAGGTTGCGCAGCATCGTCGCCCGCATGGACCTGGAACGGACCCTGACCTCCCGCGGGGAGATCACCGCGACCCTGCGCGGCGTTCTCGACGAGACCACCACACGCTGGGGCATCCGCGTCCACCGCGTCGACATCAAGTTGATCGCACCGCCCACCCCGATTCAGGCTTCGATGGAGAAGCAGAAGCGCACCGACCGGGACAAGCGTGCCGCCAGCCTCGTCGGCGGGAGCAGAGCGACGCGGAGCACACCACAGTCGTCCGTCCAGACCGGCTCCGCCCCCGGACACCAGCCGCTGCGGCAGGACGATCCTCGCCGTATCGGCCGCTACCACCTGACGGCTCTGCTGGGCCAAGGGGGGATGGGCACGGTCTATCTCGGCCGGTCTCCGGGGCAGCGCCTGGTCGCGGTCAAAGTCATCCGGCCGGAATTCGCTGCGGACCCAACGTTCCGGGAGCGATTCACCCGCGAGATCGAAGCCGCACGCCGTGTCGGCGGATTCCACACCGCGCCGGTGGTCGACGCTGACGCCCACGGCAACCCGCTCTGGCTAGCCACCGAGTACATCCCCGGCCCGTCACTGCACGACGTCCTCGGGCAGCAGGGTGCTCTGCCCACAAGAACCCTGCATACTCTCGCCCTCGGCGTCGCCGAAGCGCTCGAGCGCATCCATGCCTGCGGCATCATCCACCGTGACCTCAAACCCAGCAACATCATTATCTCCAGCTCAGGTCCCCGCATCATCGACTTCGGCATCGCCCGAGCCCTCGACAGCACCGCACTCACCCGTACCGACTACGTCGTCGGCACGCCTGGGTTTCTCGCTCCGGAACAGCTCACCGGCGCACCGATCACGCATGCCACGGACGTCTACGCCTTTGGCATGGTGCTGTGCCACGCCGCGGGAGCCATGCCGCTCACGGACGGTGAATCCCTGGAGGCCGCCCTCAGCCTGTTGCCATCTCGATTCGTCGGCACCATCACCCGGTGCCTCGACCATGACCCCAACGGGCGCCCGACGCCCACCGAGGTACTCGAACAGCTCTCCCAGAACGACTCATCGTCCGAGGACTGGCTGCCGCCTCCCGTACGCACGATGGTCGACCTGTACAACGCCCCTAATGCCTCAGCACCTTGAGCCCCGTATGCGGCGCGACCTCTGCAGTTCAGCCTGGTCTTGCGAGGAACCCCGGGCCTTCAGGCCCGGGAGGAATCGCATCCTTGACCCGGAGGCGCGGAGCGCCGGAGTTCTCCTCGCCTCCGGGGTGACGGTCAGTCGGGTCGCTTCTGGTTCTCGATGTACTCCTTGATGATGCCGAGCGGCGCGCCGCCGCAGGACGAGGCGAAGTACGAGGGCGACCAGAAGTGGGCGCCCCACAGGTGCTTGCGGATGTGCTCGGGGAACTCCTGACGGAGCCGGCGCGCGGATACTCCTTTGAGTGAACCGACCAGTCGCGACAGGGCGTCCTTCGGCGGGTAGTGAACGAGCAGGTGCACGTGGTCGCGTTCGCCGTTGAACTCGACCAACTTGGTTTCGAAGTCCGCGCATACGGCGCGCATGACCTCCTCGCAGCGCTCAAGGATCTCGTCGGTGAAGGGTCCACGCCGATACTTGGGCGTGAAGACCAAGTGAGCATGGAGGGCGTAGACGACGCTACGACCCCCGCGGATATTGGGGTTTGGCTCCCATCGAGGTGACATAGACCAATGCTGCGATTGTGACGATGAAAATCGTGACGCAGGTGAAGCTGAT